>JBDSRU010000408.1:0-2618 GCA_039929145.1 Thermoanaerobaculia bacterium | reverse complement strand
GCAGCCGTCGATCACCTTGGCGATGACCTCGATGCTGTTCTCGTCGAAGAACCAGAAGAGTCCCGATCCGTCCGTCGACGGAACGGCGCGGAAGGCGCCGTTGCGCCCCTGGAAATCGGTCCAGGTGCCGCGCAGCGCGAACCGGCCGCCCTCGAGGCAGAGCGTCTCCTCGTCCGGGATGCAATCTTCATCGCTGCCACCGTCATCGTCGATGATCAGGATCGAAGCCGTGTCACGGTGGCCGAGCTCGCCACCGACCGCGTTGGTGAGCATGACGCTCACGGTCTCATGGCGCTCGGCGACGGCGTCGTTGATCAGAGGCACGCTGACCACCTTCTCGCCGGCTTCGCCATCGGCCCAGTGGACGGTTCCGTTTGTCGCCGCGTAATCCGCGCCGGCGAGCGCACTGCCGTCGACCGTCGAGTAGTCGACGCTCGCCGCGCCGGCACTCGCACCTTGACGAAACACCACGAAGGTCGCGGCGCCCGCACTCTCGAATGCCGGGAAGACAGCGCTGCGCAAGCGGATCCGGCTCACCGCCGGAAAATCTTCGTCGTCATCGTCGTCGCCCTGGGGGAGGATGCGCACGACGGTGCTCCCCAGAGCGCCGATCTCGACGCCGCCCGTGGGATTCGAGAGCACCACACCGAAGGTTTCCAGGCCCTCGGCGATGTCGTCAGAAAGAATCTCAATCGTCAGGCTCTTGTCGGAGTGGTCGCCGTCCAGCCAGGTGAGGGTCGTCGAGGCGGCGACGTAATCCTCGCCGTCGATGGCGCTGCCGTCGACGGTCGCAACGGCGACCGTGACCTCGCCGGTGTCGCCGTTGTGACGGCGGACGATCACCTCGACCGCCGCCGCGCTCTCCTGGACCGGAAACGAAGCGCCGCGGAACATGACGAAGCCGTTGCTGTCCGGCGGACCGTCAGCAGCTACAGGCGCGGAGCCCAGGGACCCGAGACCAAGCGCCATCGAAGTCAGTATTCCAAGGACTCCATACCTACGAGTGATCGCCTTGCCGTCGTGCATAGTTGCCTCCAGTTTGGGGGGTGCGAAAGGGAGAAATACCCGAAAGCCGAGTAGGCGGACCGGCTCGCCCCCCCGGACGACCGAACCCGCTCGGCCACCTTAGAGGTAGTTCAAAAATCCGTCTGTGGCGTGGAGCGGCTTCCGACTGTGGAACTTCCCACTCGGCTGATAGCGCTCGCGATCGGCTCAAAAACAGGAAATCCATTTCGCGCCGCACGAGCAGGCTCAAATTTCCCCACGGATCTTCGATGCCGGTCTTCGGGGTGACCGATCAGCTTGGGTCCGGGCGACTCGCAGGAGTGAAGGGGGATGTGTCCCACGCCGTTTGCTGCCGGCGGTTCGACAAAAACTCGGGGGACACGCTGTCGGAACACGATTACCAACGTGTCCCGCCAACGTGTCCCCGCAATGTGTCCCCGGAGCTTGCCGGGGTCAGGCCGCCGTCAGGGGACCGCGGCCGACCAGATATTGGTGGTGCCGACCTCGAAACCGTCGATGAAGAGGGCGTTGCAGGAGGGGAAGCGGAAAGCGCCGATGCGAGTCTTCCAGGCGAAAGCGCTGCCATTCGCGTATTCGGTGGTGAACCAGAACACGCAGTCGTTCGCGGGATCGAGCGTCAGGTCGCTGTAGTCACCCCAGCGGTTCGCCCCAGTCTGCGATGCGGCACTCGTGATCATCACCGCCTCACCCTGGGGAAGGGTGCTCAGCGGATCGCCGACCAGACGGCCGGTGTAGCGCACTTCGGGGATCTGCGTGGCGCTCGCGGCGCTGTAGCCGATCGCGAGGTTGCCCTTGCTGTCCATGGCGGCCGAACCCATCCAGCGATGAGTCGTATCCGGCGCGAACGTGCTCTGCTGGAAGATTGTCGGCGGATTCCCCGTCGGATTGCGGACCTCGTACCAGCGGAGCGCGGAACGGTCGGAGCCCGACGAGTCCACGGTGTGGTTCAGCACCAGCGACTCGTGAGTGCCGAAATTGCGGTAGGCGAGCCGGAACATCAAGCGGTCGGACAGGGTATCGAGCAAGGTCGCCGAGCCGCTCTGCGGTACGCAGGGGCCGAAGTTGCAAAGCAGGCCGTCAAACGATGCGACCGCCAGCTGAATCGGCGCCGCGTTGAAGGTCGTGTTGCCGGGAATCGCCCAGTCGACATGGAACTGGTGGAAGTGCAGCTCGTCAGTGGGCCAGTTGCCCGGATCCCAGGCGCCTTCGAGAATCTCGACGAAGACGTTGGGCGCACCGGCAGGCGGCAGGGTCGAGCCGTCGAGATCTGACGGCAATGCTCCTCCCCAGTCGGACGGCGGCAGCTCGAAGAACTGCATCGTGGCCGCCGCACCGTTGAGCATGTTGACGCGATCGAAGGCGTAGAAGCCGGAGCCCGCCCAATTGTTGCCGGTGAACAGGTTGGCGCTCATGTAGTAGCCGTCGGGCCAGACGCCGAGCTTCGGGTAGTCGTTGAACTTGGAGGCGCTGGTCTGGAAGGCGTACCGGTGCCAGGCACCGACCGGGTTTCCGGTCTGTGAGACGGCGATGCACTCGAAGAACGGAGCGCTACCGTCGGTGAACTGGGAGATTACCCAGCGATCCGCGATCTG
>JBDSRU010000407.1:0-5204 GCA_039929145.1 Thermoanaerobaculia bacterium | reverse complement strand
CTCGAGCGTGCCGAGGACGGACTCGTGCGTCGTGGCGCGGGTCTCGTCGCGCTCGACGTGGAGCGCGAGGCCGAAGTCCGAGACCTTGAGCTCGCCACTCGCGGTCAACAGGAAGTTCCCGGGTTTGACGTCGCGGTGGAGGATGCCCAGGGCGTGGAGCGCCGCGAGTCCTTCGAGCGCCTGCGTCGCCCAGGCGACCGTCTGCTCGATCGTGACCGCTCCCTCGGCGAGCCGGTCGCCGAGCGAGCCGCCAGGGACGACTTCCATGGTGAGAAAGACCGTTTCGCTCGCCTCCTCGATGTCGAAGATGCGCACGATGCGCTCGTGGACGACGTCGCGGGCGACCGCGGCCTCGCGCCTCAGCCGGCGAAGCGCCGTCGGCGAGAGCCGGTCCTGACGCAGGAGTTTGAGCGCCACTTCGCGCTGGAGAGTCCGGTCGAAGGCGCGGTAGACGACGGCGTAGCCGCCGGTGCCGAGGACATGGAGCACTTCGAAGCGCTGCGCGAGCTCGGTGCCGCCGGCGATGAGTTCGATGCGTCCGGGCGCTCTGGCGCCCCCCGGACCGAAACTCTCGGTTACAGGGTCTTGACTCAAGGCAGCCTTGGCGCCAAGGGCACGGTGGGTCGAAGCCTAGCTCAGCGAACCGATTCTGCGGGCGCGCTTTGCGAGCTGAGGGAGCCCGAGGGACAGGGCGGCGCTCTCGACCTCGTGGGCGAAGGCCACCGTGAGGGAGCTCTCGGCGTGGTGTTCGATCGCAGCGAGGTCGAGCCGAAGCTCAAGAGCTGCGACCGCCCGTCCGCCGTTCTCGGCGAATTGGATCGCCATCCTGAGGTCGGAGCGCGCCTCTTCGGGACGGCCGAGACTTGCGGCGAGCGTTCCTCGTGCGGCCAGGAAGGCGATTCGGCGGGTCAGGGAGGGGCTTGTCGCGTAGGCAGGATCCAGCCGCAGGAGACGCCTCTGCGCCTCGTCGAGACGACCGGCCTCTGCGGCGATCCGCACGCGAAGCGTCTCGGCGACGAATGCGGTGGTGCCTTCGCCTGCGCCTTCGAGCCGGGCGAGAGCGTCGGTGAGGACGCGCTCGGCGGTCGCGTCCGCGCCCTCGCGATGTTCCTCCTCCGCCCGCCGGACGGCGACCTCGCCCGCGATGTCCAGGTCGCCGTCCGCGACGTGCAGGCGCTCCGCCTGCTCGAGACTGCGACGGGCCGCGGGAAGGTCGCCGCGCAGCCAGGCGATCCGTCCGCGAAGCGCCTCGGAGTAAGCAAGACTCTCGCGGTCACCGCTCGACCGGGTGCCGGCGTCGATCGCTTCGGCGTCTCGCTCGGCGGCAGCGAGGTCGCCGGCATCGATCGCCGCATCGCCGCGCGAGGCCAGTACGACGGCGATCGCAGCGAGGTCGTCGAAGGCGCGCAGCGCCGTGAGCGCCGACTCGCGCTCGGCCGCGGCCTCGGCGCTTCGTCCGAGGTCGGCAAGAGCCGCAGCGAGATTTCCGGTCGCAATCGCCGCCCTCTGCTTGCTGCCGGACTTCTCCCACACTCCGATCGCCTCGCGGTAGCGTGCCTCGGCGAGATCGGGGCGGCCGCGCTCGATGGCGATTCCGGAGAGATTGTCGAGCACGAAGCCGAGGCGCGAAAGATCGGCGAGCGCGCGCGCCGGGACCAGCGCCTGCTCGAGAAGGCGCTCGCCGGCGGCGAGGTTGCCCTGCATGAGCTCGTCGACGGCGAGGTTGTTGAGGGCGAGAGCGAGGGTCGCTGGATCGCCGGTCCGTTCCGCTTCGTCGCGCGCCTGAAGCAGCATGGCGTGCGCCTCGCCGATCTGGCCGAGATCCGAGAGCGCGCGGGAGAGGTCGACGCGAATGTCCGGCACGAGGTGGCCGCGCCCGCGGCTCACGGCGTTGTCGAGCGCGCGCCGGAAGAGCGCCAGAGCGCGCTGCGCTTCGCCAAGGTTGTTGGCGATCCTGCCTTCGATCTGGTCGAGACGGGGGTCCTCGGAGGCTCCGGGGAGCTGCCGCACCCGCGCCATGACCAACGCCGCCTCCTTGATGCGCTCGTCGTGCAACAAGGCCGCCGCGAGGTCGGCCCCCGCCGCGAGGCTGGACGGCGCCGCCGCGAAACGGCGCTCGAGCTCCTCGACGCTCTCGGTTCCATCGCTCGGTATTTCCGCGGAGTTCGTGGCCAACGCGGCGGACGGTTCGACGAGCGCGCTGGTGCGCTTTTCTGCTCGCCCGTTCACGCGCCAGGCGAAAGCGATCGCCGCGAGCGCCAGCGCCAGCGCGCCGTAGGTGGCGAGGCGACCGCGATGGCGCCCGGCGAAGCGGGCGGCGCGATACCGCCAGCCGCCGCGCCGCGCCAGCACGGGCCGATGCTCGAGGTAGCGCCGCAGATCGTCGGCGAGCTCGGCCGCGGATGCGTAGCGGGTTTCGGGCTCCTTGCGCAGCGCCTTGAGGCAGATGGCATCGAGGTCGCGCCCGAGTTCGTGCACGCCGCCCGAGGGATGGAGCGGGCTCGACGGGGCGGCGGCCCGTCGCGCGGCATGACTCGGCGGCTCGGGGTCGGTGCCGAGGACAGCGCGTTCCAGCGCAGCGCGCGACTCGCCGGTTTCGGCGAACGGCCGCCGGCCGGCGAGCAGCTCGTAGAGCACGACGCCGAGAGAGTAGATGTCCGACGCGAGAGTGACCGGTGCGCCGCGAATCTGCTCCGGGCTGGCGTAGGCGGGAGTGAGCGCGCGGGATTCGGTGCGGGTGACGGCGAGACTCTCGTGGGTGTCGGGATCGAGGAGCTTGGAGATGCCGAAGTCGAGCAGGCGCGGCCGCCCGTCGTGCCCGACGAGCAGATGCCCCGGTTTGAGGTCGCGATGCACGACGCCGCGGCGATGGGCGAAGTCGACCGCTTCGAGGACGGCGAGGAAGAGCTCGAGCTTCCGCGCGATGGGAAGGCCACGCTGCCGCGCGTGCTTCACCAGATCCTCGCCCTCGACATGCTCGAGCGCCAGAAACCAGGTGCCGTCGGGTGCCTGGCCTCCCTGGATGAAGCGCGCGATGCCCGGGTGTTCGAGCGAGGAGAGAATGCGCACCTCGTCGCGGAAGCGTCGCACCGCGTCGGGCGCGGGTCGATCGATCACCTTGAGAGCGACCGTGCGGCGAAAGTCGGCGGTCTCTTCCTCTGCCAGGAAGACGCGACCCATGCCACCGCGCCCGAGTTCGCGCACGATGCGATAGGGGCCGATCTGGTCGGGCAGGGGTGCGCCCTCGCGGAGCGCATCGCCGTCCGATCTGGCGGCGAGAAGGGGCCAGGGCGCTCGATCGAGAAGCGGACTGGCCACCTCGGCGCTGGCGAGAAGGCGCTCGAGCTCGCGGGCGCGGGCGGGATCGCCCGATGCAATCTCGTCGAGGAGGGCCGTGCGGCCGGCGGGGTCGAGCTCGAGGACCCGCGCGAAGAGCTCGGGCAACTCTTCGGCGCTCACCCGCCCGTGTCCGGCAGGCCCGCGAGCTCGGCGATGAGCCAGGCGCGCGCGAACTGCCAGTCGCGCTTGACGGTAGCGGGGGAGAGGTCGAGGCAAGCGGCGATCTCTTCGATCTCCAGACCGGCGAAATAGCGCATCTCGACCATTTTCGTCTGCCGCGGATAGAGCTGGGCGAAGCGTTCGAGGGCGCGATCGAGATCGATGAGCTCGGTCTGGGGAGCGTCGCCGGTCGTGGCCAGAAAGGCGGTCGGGGTCTCCTCCGAGTTGCGCTTGAGACGGTTGCGGGCGCGCGCATGGTCGACCAGCACGCGCCGCATCATCGTCGAGGCAAGGCCGAAGAAGTGCGCCCGGTCCCGCCAGTCGATGTGCTGCTGGCGCATGAGGCGCATGAAGGCCTCGTTGACGATCGCCGTGGGCTGCAGGGTGTGGCCGACGCGCTCGCCGCGCATCTGGGCCGCGGCGATGCGCTTGAGCTCGCCGTAGATGCGTTCGAAGAGCGCGTCGCCGGCGGCGCTGTCGCCGCCGCGCCAGGCGTGCAGGAGCGCGGTGACGTCCGTCGCTTCGTCCGGTGACATTTCCTGGAGCTTATGCCGGGATGAGCCACGCCGCAGTTGACTGGCGCGTAGTGGTCATGAGACCCGACCGAAAGCTCCGACGAGGCCCCGCGCTTTGGACCGCCGCCACTGCGATCCTGATCGCGACGTTTATCTTGCTCCTCTGGGTGTCCGAGGTGGCACTTTCGGCCGGTATCTCTTCCGTCCGCGCCCAGACTTTCGAGAACGAGAACCTGCTCTTCTACGCGCCGGAGCCGGGGGATCTCTTCGGCTTCGCGCTCGCCACCGGGGACTTCAACGGCGACGGCGCCGACGACCTCGCCACGGGGATTCCGCTCGACGACGGCCTGTTCGGCTCTCCCATCGCCGACATGGGGGCGGTCGTCGTGCGCTATGGCATTCCGGGCAGCGGACTCAACCCGGGACTCGCCTCCACCTTCCTGAGCCAACTCCAGTCTGGCAGCCCGAGCAGCCCGAATCCCGACGAAAAATTCGGGCGGGCGCTCGCTGCGGGCGATTTCAACGGAGACGGCATCGACGACCTGGCGATCGGTGTCACGAGGAACGTGAACGGGTTCGTGGAGGCGGCCGGAGCGGTGGAGATCCACTACGGTCTTCCGGGTGGGATCCAACTCGCCGCGGAGCACCTCATCGAGCAGTTTACCGACGGAATTCCGGGCGTGGGTTACACCGGCGACCGTTTCGGCGAGGCCCTCGCTGCGGGGGATTTCGATGGCGATGGCTACGACGATCTCGCCGTCGGAGCTCCGGGTGACAGCCCGTTGGGCCCCTTTTCAGGCTCGGTGACCGTGCTGCACGGTGATCCGGGCGGGCTGTTGCCGTTCGAGGGCTACCGGATCCTGCAGGGCGACTCGGGCATTCCGGACACGGGCGAGGACGGCGACGAGTTCGGAGCTGCCCTCAGCACGGGCGATTTCAACGGCGACGGCCGGGACGACCTGGCGATCGGCGTGCCGGGAGAGGACGACGTGGGCGCCGTGCTGGTTCTGTTCGGCAGCGAGTTCGGGCTCCTGTTCAACAATCATGTCTGGTGGGGGCAAAGCGACACGGGGGGCGTGGGGGAGAGCGGCGATCGGTTCGCCCAGGCCCTGGCCTCCGGCGACTTCGACGGTGACGGCTACGACGATCTGGTCGTCGGCGCGCCCTACGAGGACCTGGTCGACGGCGGCC
>JBDSRU010000406.1:0-6349 GCA_039929145.1 Thermoanaerobaculia bacterium | reverse complement strand
GCGGGAGGCGTAGCTGCTTGGCGATCTCGGGGGTGAAGTTCTCTCCGAATGCCTGGCGGTACTGCGCCTCGAGCTGGCGGTACTGGCGCTCGAAATCGGCGTAGGAGATCTTGTCCTCGCCGACCGTCGCCGCCGAAGCGCGCACGCCCGTCCCCTTGGAGAGGCCACCGCCGAAATCGACGAAGACGAAGGCGATGAAGATGACAATGACGACCCACAGGATCCAGGAGAGGTACTTCAGATTGTCGCGCAAGACCTTGAGCATGGAAGACTCCAGAAGCGCGGGCGGAAGGCACCCGGGCGAGAACGCTCAACGATAGCAAGCTGCGCGTAAAGCCGGCAACCGAAGGCTCCCCGGAGGCCTCCGGGCCGGCCGGCGGGTCCACCGCGCCCCAGCCCGTAACTTCAAGTAGAATCAGCCTCTTCGCCATTCGAAACGGCGTCGGAGGTCGCTTCGGGGGCGACCGCAGGGCCGCGATAGAGGAGCGCCGGGTGCCGTCCAGGATGTCGCAGAAACGCACCGAGGGCTGGTACACCGTTTCGGTGGAAACGGTGCGCGGTGCCGTAATCGTCGCCACTTTCATCGCGCTGGCGATCGCCGGCTACAGCCTCTACCGGCAATGGGGACAAAAAGCGCTCGAGCACGAAGCGGAGTCGCTCCTCACCGAGCTCGAGGTGCTCCTGACCCGCGCCAATACCGAAAAGCCGGCCGGCTCGTTCGTCGAAGAGCTCGAGTCGGCGCGGCGCGGTCGTGTGGCGGCGGCCGAGGCCTTCGCGGCCGAAGAGTTCGTGACCGCGGTGAGTGAGGGGCGGCGCAGCCGGGCGCTGCTGCTCGCCATCCTCGATTCCGCCGCGGCTCGGGTCTCGACCGGCGAGGCGCAATTCATCGCCGTGCAGGGCAGTGTCGAGGTGCGGCACGGCGAACGCGGCGAGTGGGAGGAAGCGCGCACACGCGTCGTCCTGCAATCGGGCGACTACGTCAAGACTTCGGGCAACGGCTCCGCCGAGATCGTCTTTCTCGACGGCACGCTCTACACCGTGCGCCCCAACACGCTCTTTCTGGTCACCCGCCAGCCCAGCGCCGCCGGTGCTCCCGCCGAACAGACGATCGCGATGGAGTATGGCTGGGTGAATCTGAACACGGCGCAGCGCGGTGGCCGCGTCACGACGCCGCGCGCCGAAGCCACCGTCGGACGCGAGTCCGACGTCGTCGTCTCCTACGACAAGGGTTCCTCGACCGGGCGCTTCTCGGCCTTTCGCGGCTCGCTCGAGGTCTCCTCGGACGCCGGACTCAAACGCACCGTGCGCGAGCTCGAGCAGGTGACCCAGACCGGCGACCTGCTCTCGGAGCCTCGCGGGTTGCCGACCGCGCCGGAGCCGGACCGCCCGGATGACAACCTCGAGTTTTCGCTCGCCGCCGTGAAGACCCTCGTGCTGTCGTGGCGGCCCGTCAACCTCGCATCGCGCTACGCTCTGCAGGTCTCGCGCAGCCGCCTCTTCGTCGACAATGTCATCGACGTCAACGCGCGGACGAAGACCGAGGCCACTCTGGGTCTCCAGGGCGAAGGCACCTTCGAATGGCGCGTCGCCGCGGTCGGACGCGACGGCCTGCAGGGCCCGTGGAGCTCCCCGCGCACCTTCCGCGTGCTCGCGGCGGAGCGCCCCGGGGAAAAAGGCGACAAGACTCCGCCGGAACTGGTCGTCGATCAGGTCCAGGCCTATGGCAACATCTTCATCGTCGCCGGTCGCACAGAGGCCGGCGCGAGCGTCAAGGTCAACGGCGAGCAGGTGGCCGTGGCCGCCAACGGCACCTTCACCAAGACCGTCCTCGTCGCCCAGGAGGGCTGGAGCCTGCTCGAGCTGCGCTCCATCGACACCTCTGGGAACGAGGTCACAGTGCGGCATCGCGTTTTCGTAGAAACTCTCTGAAGCAATTCTGCTCTAGGACTTAACGACCGAGAAAGAACGCCATGCCCTTTGGTTCCATGTTTCGCTACTTTTCGAACGACCTGGCGATCGACCTCGGCACCGCCAATACGCTCGTCTATGCCCGCAATCGCGGCATCGTCGTGCGTGAGCCGTCGATCGTCGTGATCAACAAACTCACCAACCAGATCGAGGCAGTTGGCGCCGAGGCCAAGGAGATGCTCGGCCGAACGCCCGGGAACATCGAATCGATCCGGCCGATGAAGGATGGCGTGATCGCCGACTTCGAGGTCACCGAGCGCATGCTCGGCTACTTCATCAAGAAAGCGCACGGACGCAAGATGTATGTTCATCCGCGTATCGTCATCGGCGTCCCGGGGGAAATCACCCAGGTCGAGAAGCGCGCCGTGCGTGACTCGGCGCAGAAGGCGGGAGCCTCCGAGGTCTACCTCGTCGAGCAGGCGATGATGGCGGCGATCGGCGCCGGACTGCCGATCACCGAACCCTCGGGCAACATGATCGTCGACATCGGCGGCGGCACCACCGACATCGCGGTGATCTCGCTCTCGGGCATCGTCTACTCGCGTTCGGTGCGCGTCGCCGGCAACGAGATGGACGAAGCGATCATCAACTACCTCAAGCGCAAGTACAACCTTCTGATCGGCGAGCGCACGGCCGAGAGAATCAAGTGGGAGCTGGGCTCGGCGTTTCCGCTCAAGGACCGGCTGACGATGACCATCAAGGGTCGTGATCTCGTCGAAGGGATTCCGAAGGAGCTGGTGATCTCCGACGAGGAGATCCGCGAGGCCCTGGCCGAAACCGTGAACGTGATCGTCGACGCGGTGCGCATGGCGCTCGAACGGACGCCGCCGGAGCTCTCGGCGGACATCATGGACAAGGGCATCGTGCTTTCGGGCGGCGGCGCCCTCCTGCGGTCGCTCGACGAGCGCATCCGCGCGGAGACCGGTCTCCCGGTGGTGCAGGCGGAGGACCCGCTGGCCTGCGTCGTGCTCGGCACCGGCCGCGTCCTCGAGGACATGCACCTGCTGCGCAAAGTGTCGATCCGCTGATCGACACCTTGAGAGACCTCGATCCGCTGATCGGCACAGCGAGAGACCTCGATCCGCTGATTGGCACAGCGAGAGACTTCGATCCGCTGATGGACAGCACGAGAGACGTCGATCTGCCGTGAGCCCGAGCCGCGTCCGCCTGCTTTTCATTCTCCTGCTGGTCGGTCAGCTCCTCCTGATCGCAGCGCAGGAGCCCGACCGTGGCGGCGCCGCCAGTCTCCTCGAAGGCGCCGCGCTGCGGAGCCTGGGGCCGTTCGCACGCGCCGTCGATGCCGGGTCGCACGGCCTCTCGTCGGCGCGCGAGGGTATGCGGCGCCGGGACGACCTCGCGCAGGAGAACCGGACCCTGCGCCAGGAGGTCCTCGAGTTGCGCCGCCGCGAGCTGCGCATGGCGGGGCTCGAGCAGGAGATCGAAGGACTCTCGAAGACCCTCGCTTTCCAGCGCCGCCACTCGACGTCGCTGCGCATCGCCGAAGTGGTGCACGCCGACTACAGCTCCTGGTTGCGCTCCCTGGTGCTCTACGTCGGCGCGGGCGCGGCGCGACGCAATCAGCCGGTGCTCTCGGACGACGGGCTGGTCGGCCGGGTGATCGCCGTCGCCGGTGCCTATGCCAAGGTCCAACTGCTCACCGATCGCGCCGCGTCGGCCGGCGTCCAGCTGCAGCGCTCACGCCGTCAGGGCGTCGTCCGCGGCTCTTCGCCCGGCGAGCTGCTGCTCGACTTCATTCCGCGCCAGGCCGACGTCGAGGTCGGCGAGACGGTGCTCACCGCCGGCATCGACGGCGTCTATCCGCGCGGAATTCGCGTCGGAGTCGTCGCATCGGTCGAGCCCGGCAGTGAGGTCTTCCACCGCATCGTGGTCAAGCCGTCGGTCGATTTTTCTCGCCTGTCGTTCGTCTATCTGCTCGAAGACGAGCTGGTGCCCCCCGAACTTCTCACCGAGGGTGAGCGTGCGATTCCTTAAGTTCGTCGCCGCCCTCGCCGCGGCCGCTCTGCTGCATTTCGCCGGCGCCCGCCTGCTGCCCGATTTCTCGCTCGCGGTCGATCTCTTCCTGCTGGTGGTGGCGCTCGAAGCGCGGCACGGAAACCCCCTTACCGGAATGTTCGCCGGCCTCGCCGCGGGGATGCTGGCCGACGGCCTCTCGGGCGGACCGTTCGGTCTCTACGGTTTCGCCAACACCGCGGTCGGCTTCGGCATCGCCCTCGCCGCGCAGCAGCTCGTCGTACAGCGCACGACCAGCCTCGCCGGCGTCTTCGCCGCCGCTGCGGCGGCGCAGGCGGCGCTTCTCGCCGCGCTGGCGCTGATCTTCCGCGACCACGCCGAGCTTCCCGACCCGCTGTGGCTGCTGGTGAAGGTCGCAAGTACCGCCTTCCTCGGCGTCGCCTGGACAGCCTCCGCCAACGCCGTCGCCCGCCACCTCCGCTTCCGCCGCGCCAACCGCGCCACCAAGATCCAGCTCCCGAGCTGACGCGTCTCCTTGTGAAACCTCCGGATCAGGGGTAGAAAGTCTTCGCGATGCGGGTTGGCGAACACAAGGAGGCACTGGTCGGGCGGGTGCGGATTCTGTCGGGAGTGGTCGGGGTCTGTCTCGCCACGATCGCCGGGGCGTTCTGGTTCGTGCAGGTGGTGCGCGGCAGCTACTACCGCGACCTCGCCGAGAACAACCGCTTGCGCAAGGTGGCGATCAAGGCGCCGCGCGGGTCGATCTACGACCGGACCGGCCGGGTCATGGTCGAAAACCTGCCGAGCTACAACCTCCTGCTCGACCGCAGCCGGGCCCGCGAGTTCGCCGCCAGCCTCGCGTTCGCGGCGCCGATCCTCGAGCGCCCGCTGCCCGAGCTCCAGGCCCTGCTCGAGCGCTATCGCGGTCTGCCCTCCTTCCAGCCGGTGCTCCTCGGCGAAGGGCTGACGCTCGACCAGGTGGCGCGCTTCGAGGTCGAGCAGCTGGCGCACCCGGAGTTCGTGATCGACGTCTCGCATCGCCGCCTCTACCGGCTCGGCGTGCAGGCGGCGCACGTCCTGGGCTATCTCGGCGAGGCCCGGCCCGAGGAGCTTGCCGATCCGCTGAAGGGGCTGAAGAACGGCGACTGGGTCGGTCGGCGCGGCGTCGAGCTCGAATACGACGCCAGGCTCCGCGGCGAGGACGGCGAGCGTGTCGTGGTGGTCGACAGTCACGGTCAGTCGGTCGAGGAGCTGGGGCGCGAGGTCGGACGTCCGGGCGGCGAGCTCACCCTGACTATCGATGCCGGCCTGCAGCAGGAGGCCGAACGCCAGCTCGAGGGGAAGGCGGGGGCAGTCGTGGCGCTCGATCCCAGAAACGGCGAGATCCTGGCGCTGGTTTCGGCCCCGGGCTACGACCCGAACCTCTTCACCCGCCGCCTCGAAGTCGCCGAGTGGCAGCAGCTCATCCAGGACCCACTGCTGCCGCTGCAGAACCGGGCGCTCGCCAGCGCCTATCCGCCGGGCTCGGTGTTCAAGATGGTGATGGCGGCCGCGGGTCTCTCGGAGGGGGTCATCAACACCGAGACCGGTGTCTACTGCAGCGGCGCCAAGACCTTCTACAAGCGCTCCTTCCACTGCTGGAAGGCCGGTGGACACGGGTTCATGAACCTCGAAGCGGCGCTCAAGAACTCCTGCGATGTCTATTTCTACGAGCTCGGCCAGAAGCTGGGCGTCGAGCGCATCGCGCGCTACGCGCGGCTCTTCGACTTCGGCACGCCCACCGGTATCGACCTCGACGGCGAGAAGCGCGGTCTGGTGCCCGACGGCGCCTGGAGCCAGAGCCACCGCGGGCATCCCTGGTACCCGGGCGAGACGATCTCGGTGGCGATCGGCCAGGGGGCATTGCTCGCGACTCCGCTGCAGATGGCGGTGATGGCCGCGGCGTTCGCCAACGGCGGTTACATCGTGACGCCGCATCTGGTGCGCGGCGACGTCAGCCATCCGCCGCGGCGCATCGATCTCGCGCCCGGGGTGCTCGAGCCGATCCGGCGCGGCATGTGGAAAGTCGTCAACGATCACGGCACCGGCGCTTCGGCGCGCGTCGCCGGAGTCGAGATCGCCGGCAAGACCGGCACCGTGCAGGTGGTGGCGCACACCGCCTTCGAGGACTCGAGCCTGCGCCCCTACGCCGAGAGGAACCACGCCTGGTTCGCCTCGTTCGCTCCCTACGCCAATCCGACCGCGGTGATCGTGGTCTTCCTCGAGCACGGTGGCCAGGGTTCGCGCGCCGCCGCTCCGGTCGCGAAAGTCCTCTATGAACAGCTCTTCCGGCCAGATCTCCGCACCGCTCCCCCTTCCTGACGCGCGCCCGCGGCTGGACCACCTGGCGACGATTCGCTGGGGGCTCCTG
>JBDSRU010000405.1:0-5077 GCA_039929145.1 Thermoanaerobaculia bacterium | reverse complement strand
GTCCGAACCTCGCCATCTCGCTGCACGCCCCGGACGAGGCGCGACGCAGCGAGATCATGCCGGTCAATCGCAGCTACCCGCTCGCCGACCTGCTCGACGCCCTGCGCCGCTTCCCGCTCGAGTCGCGCCGCCGGATCACGATCGAGTACATCCTTCTCGCCGGCTTCAACGACCGCCCGGCGGACGCCGTCGCCCTGGCGCAGATCCTGCGCAAGCTGCCGGTGAAGGTCAATCTCATCCCGTTCAACGCCGACCCGGTTCTCGGCGACCGCTTCACGCGCCCCGCGGACGCCGTCGTCACCCGCTTCCAGGAGACGCTCATCGCGCGCAACCTGACGGCCACGGTGCGCCGCACGCGCGGCGAGGATGTCGGCGCGGCGTGCGGCCAGCTGCGCGCCTTCGCGCGTCCTCCGCGCCCCAGGCAAGTGAAGGCTGTCGCCAAGCCTGTCGAAGCGCCGGCCGACGACCTCCGTCAGCCTTCCTGATCGGCCGCGCCCAAGCGCAGCCAGATTCCGCTCCGGTTGCGGCCCGCCGCCGAGCCGTCGCGGCGGTAGCTCTCGAGGATCGCTGGATGACAGGCCGTGCACAGATCGAGCTGCCGGATCTCGCCGACGCCGCAGCGCGCGAGCTCGATCGCAGCGGCTCGCGGCAGGTTGAGATGGGGCCGCCCGCGCCCGCCCGGCCTTCGCACCGCTTCCGAGCTTCGGGCGACGACCCGGTCCGCGACCTCGTCGCCGACTTCATAGCAGCAGGGACCGATCGCCGGTCCGATCCACGCCGTGAGCCTTCCCGGATCCGCGAATTCTGCGAGCGCGGCGGTGACGACGCCGGCGACGAAGCCTCGCCAGCCGGCGTGGATCGCCACCACCCGATCCCGGTCGGCGACGAGGATCGGCAGGCAATCGGCGGTCACCACCACCAGCGCCAACCCGCGCTCCGAGGTCGAGAGTGCGTCCCCTTCGCCGCACTCTCCCGGGTGGCCGGCGAGCACGATCGCACCGTGCACCTGCCGCATGCGCGCCTGCGCCCGTTTTCCACCGGCCCACACCTCCTCCAGCTCCGGTCCGCGACCGCCGCCGGTACTGCGTCCGGGAAAACTGCGTCCCAGAAAGCGCACCTGCGCGGACGTTGAGCCGTCCCGCCAGCCAGGGACGCCCGCGAGCTCCCCCATTTCGGGCACGATGGTCACGACCTCTGTCCGCTGCGCGGAGCTCACGCGAGCATTCTAGCGGCCGCGAACGCTGCGATACACTCGCTTGATGCTTGCGTGGGAGCCGGTCATCGGGCTGGAGGTACACGTCCACCTGAGGACCCGCAGCAAGATCTTCTGCCGCTGCGAGAATCGCTTCGGAGCCGAACCCAACACCCTGGTCTGCCCCGTCTGTCTCGGCTACCCGGGAACCTTGCCGGTCCTCAACGGCCACGCGGTCGATCTCGCGGCCACGCTGGCGCTCGCCCTCGGTTGCGAATTGCGCGAGACCTCCATCTTCGCGCGCAAGAACTACTTCTACGCCGACCTGCCCAAGGGCTATCAGATCAGCCAGTTCGATCGCCCGCTCGCCGAGCACGGCACCTTGCCACTCACCGACCACCCGCGATCGGTCCGTGTTCATCGCCTGCACCTCGAGGAGGACGCCGGCAAGCTTCTGCACGAATGGCCGGGAGGCGGGCCGCTGGACGGCGTCAGCCTCGTCGACTTCAACCGCTGCGGAGTGCCCCTGGTCGAGATCGTCTCCGAGCCGGAGATCGCGAGCGCCGCCGAGGCCGAGGACTACCTGCGCAGCCTGCATCGGGTGCTGATGTTCACCGGCGCGAGCGACGGCAACCTCGAGGAGGGCTCGCTGCGCTGCGACGCGAACGTTTCGATCAAGCGGCGCGAAGCGACCCGACTCGGCACCAAGGTCGAGGTCAAAAATCTCAACTCGTTCAAGAACGTCGCGCGCGCCATCGAGTACGAGATCGCGCGCCAGTCGGCGTTGCTCGAAGATGGGCGGGCCGTCGCCCAGGAAACCCGTGGCTTCGACGCCACCTCCGGCCGAACGCGGCCTTTGCGCGGCAAGGAGGCCGCGCACGACTACCGCTACTTCCCCGACCCGGACCTGCCGCCGCTGCATCTTGCACCCGCCCGCATCTCGGCGTTGCGCGCGGCTCTTCCAGAGATGCCCTGGGCTCGTCGCGAGCGCTTGACGACAAGATTCGGCCTCGCGGAAGCGGACGCCCGAGATCTGGTCGCCGAGCGCGGGCTCGCGGACTATTTCGAGGCCGTCGTCGCCGCGGCGCCGACGCTGCCTCGGGCGGCGGCGAACTGGGTGCGCAATGATCTGGTGCGCGAGCTCAAAGAGCGCCAGGCGGGACTCGCGCAAGCGATCGCACCCGAACGACTGGCGGAGATCCTGACCTTGGTCGAAGACGGCGCGCTGTCGTCGAGCGGCGCGCGCGAGCTGCTGCGGGCGATCTGGGAAACCGGCGAGAGCGCCGCCGCCGCGACCGCACGGCTCGGCCTCGGGCAGGTGCGCGACGAATCACAGCTCGTCGCCTGGGTGGCAGAGGTTCTGAAGGCGAGCCCGCTCCAGGTGGCGCAGTACCGCGCCGGCAAGACCCAGGTGATCGGCTACCTCGTCGGACAGGTCATGAAGCTCTCGACCGGAAGGGCGGAACCGCAGCGGATTCAGGCGCTGGTGCGCACGGCGCTCGCCGCGGAGACCGACCTTGCGAATTGACCGGCGAACCGCCACCCGCGGTGCGCCCAGACCGAGCGCGCGAGGGTGATCCAGTTCTTCGGCGTCTCGCGGCGATTTCCGACCGGGCAGTCGGCGCTCGACGGCATCAACCTCGAGATCGCGCGCGGCGAGTTCTGCTTCATCACCGGCGCGAGCGGCGCGGGCAAAACGACACTGCTCAAGCTGATCTTCCGCGAGGACGTCCCCTCCGCCGGCCAGATTCTGGTCAACGGCAGAAACGTCTCGCTGATTCCCCGCAGCAAGATCCCATTCCTGCGCCGGACGATCGGAGTGGTTTTTCAGGACTTCCGCCTCATCGAGCGCAAGACGATCTTCGAGAATGTCGCCTTCCTGCCGCGCATCCTGGGGCTCGATCATGGCCGTCAGAAGCGGGTCGCCTTCGAGGCGTTGCGCCGGGTCGGGCTCTCGCATCGCATGGCGAGCTTTCCGAGCCAGCTTTCAGGGGGTGAGAAGCAGCGGGTTGCGATCGCGCGCGCATTGATCAACGAACCCGAGATCCTGATCGCCGACGAGCCCACGGGCAACCTCGATCAGGAGCTGTCGCAGGAGATCGTGCGCCTTTTCCTCGACATTCATCTGCGCGGCACGACGGTTCTCTTCGCGACCCATGACCGGGTGCTCATCGAAAGCGTCGGTCACCGCGTCCTCACGCTCGCGCAAGGCAGGTTGATCGACGACCGGCCGTCCCGGCGTTCGCCGGCGCCGCATTCACCTCCTCCACCGAGCGATCCGATGCCGTCCATCGCTGGCACGGATTCCGGAGAATCTGCGTGAACGCGCTGCAGGCGTTCAGCTATTTCCTGCGCGAAGCGGCCGTCGGTCTCGCGCGCAGTCTGCGCGTCAGCCTGCTCGCGATCTTCACCATCGCCGTCAGTCTTTTCCTCTCCGGGATGGTGTTGCTGGTGAGCAAGAATCTCTCGCGCACCGTGCACGAATGGCGCGCCGAGGCTCGTTTCGCGGTCTATCTCGCGCCCGAGTTCGACGCCGCCGCGCGCGCGGCGCTGCGTCCGGCGATCGAGATGGGCCGATGGACCGAGGGCCTCGAGGAGATCACACCCGAGGTCGCCCGAATCCGTTTCGAACGCGCCTTCCCGAGCCTCGCTGAGCTGGTCGCCGATCGCGGTGAGGGCGCGCTTCCGTTTTCGTTCGAGGCCAGACTCAAGACGGTGCCGGCGTCCGAGATGGAAGCTTTCACGACCTGGGTGGAGGACCTGCGCAGCCGGCCGGGAGTGGTCATGGTCGATGCCGACCAAGACTGGATCAGTCAGGTCGAGACGCTGCTCGCCCTGATTCGCGGCCTCGGTATCGCCCTCGCGGCGATCCTGCTCGGCGCTTCGGTCTTCACCATCGCGAGCGTGGTGCGGCTGACCTCGTTCCTCTATCGCGAGGAGATCGCGGTGATGCGCCTGGTCGGCGCGACCGAGTTCTATATCCGCGGGCCGTTCTACTTCGAAGGCATCTTGCAGGGACTGCTCGGCGGCCTGCTCGCGGTCGGCGCTCTTGGCGGCGTCCACGTTCTGATCGCACCCCGGGTCGCGAGCTCGCTCGTCGCCGGCGCCCTCGCCGAGAGCTTTCTGAGCCCGACTGAGCTCGCCGCGCTGGTGCTCTTCGGTGCGATAGCGGGATGGACCGGCGCGGTCGTTTCGCTCTCCCGCGAGAGCCTCGAGACTCCTGGATAAGCACGCTTTCCGAACGAAAGAAGGCCCGCGGAACTGCAGATCCGCGGGCCCCCATCGTCTTCCAGGCTCGTGAGCGGGGTCACCCCCGCTCCGGCCTCTCTTCGGCTACGGCAGGCGAACCACGATGACGGCGCGCCGATTCTGCTCGCGCCCGGCTTCGCTGTCGTTCGGTCCGACCGGCTCCGAGCTGCCCCGGCTCTCGACCGAGATGCGATTGCCATCGATCTGGTGACGAGTCACCAGGAACGTCTTGGCCGCCTCAGCGCGGCGCAAGCCGAGCGCCTGGTTGGCTGCTTCGCCACCCTGGCCGTCGGCATGGCCGATGATGATCGCGGTCGCCGCGGGGCTCTGCTTGAGACGCAGGGCGACCTCATCGAGCTTGGCCTTGGCGATGTTCGACAAGCGATCGCTCGAGCTCGGGAAGACGATCTCTTCCCGGGTCTCGACCGGCGCCGGAGGCGGCGCCGGGGCCGGCGCGGGCGCAGGCGCAGGAGCGGGCGCCGGGGCCGGAGGCGGAGCGACCGGGGCCGGAGGCGGAGCGGGTACCGGAGGCGGTTCGACGACGGGCACCATGCGACCGGGCATGAGAGTCAGCCCGATGAGTCCGCCCACCGGGCAATGCTCGTCGGTGTCGGAGAGCTGGTTGAGCTCGAGACG
>JBDSRU010000404.1:0-2538 GCA_039929145.1 Thermoanaerobaculia bacterium | reverse complement strand
GGAAGCTCGCCGCTGGAAGTTGCCCGCCTATTCCACGACCACCGTCACCGCCCGCGAGCGGGCGGCGGTGAACGGGACCCTGGCCTGGAAGGTGTGCTCGCCGGGGAGGAGGGGCCAGCGCAGGTCGAAGGGAGGATCGACGGTGCGGAAGGGGCGGCCGTCGACGTACCAGACGAGTTGACCGACCCTCGGCTCGACGACCGCGGTGAGGGCCAGGGTGTTGAGCGCCGCCGGCGTTTCGGGGTCGAGCATCAGGCGCAGACCGGTCTCGGGCGAGGTGATCTCGATCGTCGGCAGAGCGGTTCCGGCCAGGAACCCTCCCTGAAGGTTGTCCCCTTCCCTGGCCTGCTCGACTTCCGTCGGATACGAGGCCGAGGAGGAGGCCGCGAGCCAGCGCGCATAGCGCGGCGGCAGATCGACGAACGTTCGCACTTCGACGAACGGCGCGGGAGTTGCCGAGGTCGCGATGCGATCGCTTCGGCGGTCGACTGCGAGAAGGCGATGGACCGTGCACTCGCCGAGGCTCGCGAGCTCCCCGCCGTCGCCGGCATCGCGCAGCCATTCGAGCACCACGCGGTCGCAGGCGGCGGTCGCGCGCTGGCCGGAGAGCGCGCAGAGCTTCACGCTGCGATAGCCGCGCGGTGGCGGAAAGTCGAGTCCTTCGAGTCCGTCCATGCTGCCGCCGTGCAGGCGCTCGACGACCGCCTGCGCGAGCCGCGCCGCGACGCGATAGCCGGAGAGCGCCGTCATCGGGCGCTCGTCCGGATGTCCTACCCAGACACCTACCAGATAGCGTTTCGACCAGGCGACCGTCCAGGCGTCTCGATAGCGCGACGAGGTGCCGGTCTTCACCGCCACCGCGAACGGATACTCCGAGAAGCCCATGCGCGGGAAGGTCGGCAGGCGGGCCTGCGGATCGGAAAGGAAAAGGGTGACGAGCCTGGCGGTCGATTCGGAGAGCAAGCGCTCATCGGAGGGCACGCTCTCGGCTGTGTCACCCGACTCGGACTCGTACCAGCGCAGCTCGTGCAGCGTGCCGTCGCCGGCGAGCGTCGTGTAGGCGGTCACCAGCCGTTCGAGGGTGACCGGCAGCGAGCCGATGGCGAGACCGAGGCCGTAGCGCTTGGCCGGCCGTTCGTGGTGATGCAGACCGAGCTCGGCCAGGAAGCCGTATGCCTCGTCGAGGCCGAGCCGGGCGAGGAGCGCCACCGCAGGAACGTTTCTCGAGTTGGCGAGCGCCACCCGCGGCAGCATCGGCCCGAGGAAACGCGCATCGGAGTTGAGGATGCCCGAGGGCCCGGGTTCGAGGTCATCGAGGATCGTCGCCGGCGTGATCGTGCCGCGTTCGAGCGCCTGCGCGAAGAGAAACGGCTTGAGCGCGCTACCCGGGCTGCGCTCGAGGCGCAGGTAGTCGATCGCTCCGGCATGATCGGCGTCGAAGTAGCCGGTCGAAGAGACCGCCGCGATTACTTCCCAGCGCTCCCTGTCGACGACCATCACGGCGGCGGTGCCGGCGCCGCGGTCGGAGGCGTCACGCACCGTCCGCCAGGCGAGCGCCTCGACCTCGCGCTGCAGGTCGAGGTCCAGCGTCGAGGTGACCAGGGGCTGGCGCGCACGCATTGCCGGCGGCACCAGCGCGTCGTAGTGCAGCAGCGCATGCAGGGCGGCCTCGGCGCGCTCGCCCTTCCAGGGCAAGGCCAGATGGTCGATCTCGGCGTTGGCCGCCGCGAGATCGACCGCCGAAAGCGTGCCGCGGGCGCCGAGCCGGGCGAGAATCTCGCGCCCGCGGCGGATCGCGCGAAGCCGGCCCTCCGGCTCATAGGGGTCCATCCGCGACGGCGACTGCGGGATCGCCGCCAGGAAGGCGATCTCGGCCCACGACAGGTCGTCGACCGGTTTGTCGAGATAGCGCCGCGCCGCGTAGGCGATGCCGTGAATCCGGTGCCCGTACGGCACGATGCGCAGGTACTGGCGCAGCACGCCTTCGCGGCCGTAGCGCGACGTCGAGATCCAGGCGGTCGCGGCCTCGAGCGCCTTGCGGAGGTAGCCCCGCGAGCCCGGGTGCTGCATCCGTGAGACCTGCATGGCGAGAGTCGAAGCGCCCGAGACTCGTTCCGCGCTGGTCAGATTCTGCTTCAGGGCGCGTGCAATCGAGAGCGGATCGACGCCGGGATGGAGCCAGAATCGTCGATCCTCGATCGCCAGCGTCGCCGCGACGACGCGCTCGGGAAGCTCGTCGACCGGCCAGAAGCCGAGGCGCTCGTCTTTCAGGTTGGCGCGATCCGGAAGCTCGCCGACGAACCGCCCAGCCCGATCGCGCACCAACAGCGTCGGCGCCGGAGCGGAGAACGTCGAGCGCCAGAGCGCGCAGACCAGGAAGGCGGCCCAGGCGACCGCCAGCGGAGAGAGAGCGATCCACCAACGCCTGTGGGAGCGGAGCAACGGAAACACCGAGGTCATCCTAGCCCGCATTTCTCACCAGCTTTCGTCGCGAGGCGTCGCAGATGCCTGCGGCTGCAAGGCGTCGCGACCGAGGCG
>JBDSRU010000403.1:0-3385 GCA_039929145.1 Thermoanaerobaculia bacterium | reverse complement strand
GCGCTCCCCGAACCAGCTGGCGAAGAGCTCCTGGAGCTCGATCCCCAGCCAGCTCGGATGGTGCACGCCGTTGGTGATGGCGCGGATCTGTTCGTTTTCCGGCCGGTCGGAGGGAATCACGTGATGCCACATCTTGGCCGAAACCTTCGCGTTGACCTCGGAGACGCCATTGATCCGCGAGCTCGTCCGGATGGCGAGGGCCGTCATGTTGAGCGGCTGGTTGGGCTCGCCGTGGTCGTTGTTGCCGAGTCCGAGCCACTGCTCGGGCTCGATGCCGATCTCGGCGCAAAGCGGATCGAAGTAGTCGTGGATCAGCGGTGCGTCGAAAACCTCGTTGCCGGCAGCCACCGGAGTGTGGGTGGTGAAGACCGAGGTGCGGCGGAGCTCGGCGACCGCCGAGTCGAAGCTGTCTCCGCGCTCCTTCATCCGGCGGCTGAGGCGCTCGAACTGCAGGAAGGCCGAGTGTCCTTCATTCATGTGCCAGACCGCGGGCCGGATCTCGAGCGCCTCGAGGGCCCGGGCGCCGCCGATACCGAGCACCAGCTCCTGGGCGAGGCGCATTTCGCGCCCCGGGGTGTAGAGGATGCTGGTGATCGGGCGGTCGGCCGAGTCGTTCTGCGGCACGTCGGTGTCGAGCAGCAGCAGCGGCACGCGTCCGACCATGGCAATCCAGACCTGGAGATGGAGCTCGCGGCCGCCGTACGGAATCGAGACCATGACAGCTCGGCCGGTGTGACCGGCCGCAGGGCGAATTGGCAGGCGGGAGAAATCGTGCTCCGGATAAATGTGCTGCTGCCGGCCGTCGGCATCGATGTTCTGGTGGAAGTAGCCGTTGCGGTAGAGCAGGCCGACTCCGACCAGCGGCACCCCGAGGTCGCTCGCGCTCTTCATGTGGTCGCCGGCGAGGACGCCCAGGCCCCCGGAGTAGAGCGGCAGGCAGGGATCGAGACCGTATTCCATGCAGAAGTAGGCGATCGGACCCTCGAGCTCCGGATAGCTTTTCGCGTACCAGGTCTCGGCGGCCCCGGCCATGTAGGCCTCGAACATCCGGATGACCTTCTGGTAGAGGCTGCGGAAATGCTCGTCTTCGAGCTTCGTCTGCCAGTGATCGCGATCGAAGTTGATCAGCAGTTGGACCGGATTGCGGTAGAGCGACCAGGCGCGGCCATCCATGGCGGCGAACAGTTCACGCGCGGCCGGATTCCAGGTCCACCAGAGATTGCAGGCGAGGTCGTACAGGCCCTGCACTTCGCGGGGCAGTTCGATGCCGGCGATGTGCAAGCGCGGAAGGTTCGTGAAATCGGACGGCATGGTGAAGGCTCTCTCTCTCGTTCGAAGGCTGCTTCGAAAGGCAGCCGCGTTACTCTTCAGGCGGTCGTGCCCACTCCGGTTCGAGGTCGGGGAAAGGCATGTCGGCCTCCACCCAATCCGGAAGCGTCCGCGTGCGCGGCCCCAGGTCGATCAGCTCTCGCAGGCGGGCGCAATGCTCCCGGAAACGCTTTTCGGCATAGTCCTCGCCGGTCCCCATCGTCACCAGGAACGGCCAGTCGGAGGCGGCGGCGAGCAGCATCTGGTTCAGGATCGCCCGCCTCCACTTGCGCGGTCCGCCCCAGCGCACCGCGGCGAAGGCGTGGCGCTCGAGGTCGGCGAGCTCGCGCCAGAACCACTCCGTCTTCGGGTTGACCCAGACGCTGTGGTCACCGCTCGCCCCCCACGAGCCTTCCGCGAAGAAGGCCCGGCGCAGCAGCGGGTGGCTCGAGAGCTCGCGATCGGGCGTCGTCGCTTCGACCGCCGTCCCCGGTGCGGCGAGCTCGAGAACCCGTTCGAGCCAGATCGGCCCTTCGAACCACCAGTGGCCGAAGAGCTCGGCGTCGAACGGGCAGCAGATGAGGCCGTCGTCCATGCCGTCGAGCGTGGAAGCGAGCGCGATGAAATGTTCGGCCTGCTCCTGGGCGCGCTTGCGGGCCTCTTCCGGCCAGTAGACGAGTTTGTCGGCGAGGTCGGCTTCTGCGTCAGTGACTCGCCAAAGGCGCAGGCCCGAGGGCCACTGCCGCTTGTGGAAATCGAGAAAGGCGCCGTCCCCCGGGTAGCCTCCCTGGCGGGACCAGACCTGCGCCGCAGTGCGCGAGTCGCGCAGGAATGCGGCGACGGCACTCTGACGGATCCAGTAGGGATGAGGATGCGGTCCCGACGGCTCGACGATCTCTTCCGGACGGGTGTTGGCGCCGTAGGGGAAGGCCGGGTCGCCGCGCCGCAAGAGGTGGGCATCGACGACGGTCCAGCGCAGTCCCTGCTCGGCCAGGAACTGCTCGTTGCCGGGGCGTCCCTCCTCGAACGCGCCGGTCACCGGATGCTGCCAGGGGCCGCCCGGGCGGTAAGCGCACTCAGGCATCCAGCAGCCACGCGGGTCGTCGCCGAAGAGCTCGCGGTGCTGCTCGCGCCCGGTGCGCAGGGCGAGCCGGATGAGCTTCGAAGTGTGCGCCAGCGGCAGGTAGACGTGCGTGCCGGCGGAGGTCGCGAGCTCGACCGCTCCGATCTCGGAGAGTCGCGCCAGGGTCGCGATCAGGTCGTGGTCGAACCGGTCCCAGATGGCGCGCAGGCGCTCGAACTCGCCGTGCCACCAGATGGCTAGCGGGTGCTTGCGCCGGGCTTCCCAGGCCGACTTGGTGCGCTCGGTGAGATAGCGCTCGACAACACCCTCGGTGCGGGAGTCAGCGAGCATCGCCGCCAGGATCGGAGTGACTTCGAAAGCGAAGAGATTTCGCCGGCCGCGCGCCGCGAGGCGGTCGGCCATGTCGAGCAGCGGCAGGTAGCAGTGCACCACGGCCTCCGCCAGCCAATCCTCGCCGTGCGGCCAGGTGCCATGACCGAGGACCCAGGGGAGGTGCGCGTGCAGCACGAAAGCGAGCCGGCGCGGCTGGCCGGGAGCGCCCGGCGTCGCTGTGCCCCGCGGACCGAGCTCCGGCAGTGGTTCGAGCAGCGGGCGCTGGAGGAACTGGATCCGGATCTCTTCGCGCTCGACCTCGATCGGGGGGCGGTCCGGGGTCGCGGCGGGACGTCGCCCGGGCTTCGCCGCAGGCTTCGCTTCGGCCCCGGAATCCGAAGCGGCGGACGCCGTCGCCGGTGCCTCGGCAGGAGCGCTCTTCGCCTGCGGCTTTCTTCCTTTGGGGGTCTTCGGGCTCATGGCTGCTGGCGCTCCGGCGGCTCGGGCGCGGCGAGCTCGACCTTGGCGAGGTCGATCGCCGCCAGGCGGTCGGGGTTCTTCTTGAGCGCCCGCGCAAAGCGCAGAGCGAGCATGCGCTCGATCGCCCGCCCGCCGTCGGCGGCGGTCTTCGGAATGGTGACGAAGCCGCCGGCCATCGTCCCGTGGCCGCCGCCCTTGCCG
>JBDSRU010000402.1:0-3636 GCA_039929145.1 Thermoanaerobaculia bacterium | reverse complement strand
ATCCCGCGACCAATCGGTTGACGAGCGGGTACTACGACACCGCTGGCAACATGAAGAGCTACATCACTGCCTCTCAGGAGTACTACTACGACCCATTCGGGCTGACGTCCCGCGCTGTAAAAGGGGGAGAGGACTGGCTCTACGTCTATTCCGCCGACGACGCGAGATTCTGGAGCTATCGTACGGCGGGAAACGGCTCTTACTTCACTCTGCGCGGACTGAATAGGGAAGTCCTGCGCGAGACGGCGCTGCATCTCGGAGGAAATGTTTTCACCGACTTCGTCTACGGCGCTGGTTTGCTGGCGAAGTTCGAGGCCAGTGGAGTGCGGACGGACTATCTCGTCGATCATCTAGGAACGCCGCGCGTCGCGACGCTTCCGACCGGCGCGGTGCAGCGCTACTACATGTACTATCCCTACGGTCAGGAGTTCAACGCGCCCGGCACCGCTGATACTTTCCGGATGCGCTTTACCGGCCACGAGCGCGACATGCTGAACACCGTCTCCGCCGCCGACGACAGCGAGTATCACCACGCTCGCAACTTCTCTCTCATCACCGCCCGCTACCACAGCCCCGATCCGGTTCGCGGCGACATCTTCGCTCCGCAGCGCTGGAATCTGTTCTCCTACGTCGGCGGCAATCCGATGAAGCGGGTCGATCCATTTGGTCGCGAGTGGTGCAATGTTACCGAGAAGGACGACAATGGCAATGACGTTGTAAAGACCATCTGGTGCGAAGCGATTAACGCCGACGGAACAAGAACGCACCAAGGTGGCGCCGGTGGTGGCGGTGTCAATGGTGGCCGGCACGGTCCAAGAGCTAGAAAAGAATTCTGTGAGACGGTAAAGCGAATACGAGCTCCCGAGGGCAACGACATTGGGGCGGACGTGCGCTCCATACGTTCCGCTCGTTCAGCCGTCGCAGGGACCGGCGTGAGTGAGCTGGGCGGCCTCGCAGTGCTCATCGGAGTCGCTGCCTGGGATACCGGAATGGTCGGTGGTATCTGGAACTTCAAGACACATGTCGAGAGGGAGAGTCCTCTATTTGAGCCATACGCCAACTACGGGAACTACCATTTCGGAGCTGTTGCCGGTGCGCTGGGTTTCTCGTTGTCAACCACGCTCGGCTTTGCCGGCGTAGTTGAACGATGGGACGGCGACGGCGAGCTTGGGCCTGCGGAGTACATGTACGAAACCCCCGAAGACTTCAATGCGATTGTTGTGGGATGGTATGCAGCCGACTGCTTCAACTAATTGGAGGAGCGAGAAATGCGATACTTGGGTTGGCTGGGAGTCCTTGTGGTTGTCTCGGGTTGTCGCATGCTGGACTCCGAGGCTCGCATCGGCGGCGGCCGGTCGCCAGACGGATCGAGAGTCGCCGTCGCTCGGGAACGCACCCCCGTGGGGGGAGCGCTGGCAACCGAGTCCTATACGATCACAGTGACGCCTTCCGGGAACAAGTCTGCAGGAGTCGAGGTCTGGCGAGCGGGCGGCGTTCTGCCGACGGCGATCTTCTGGATCGACGACCGCACGCTGGAGGTGCTGGTGTATCCGGAGTCATCGTCGCATTTCGGTACGATTCGCGCGGCTCGACGTGACGACCTGGAAGTCGTGACGCGTGTGCTCCGGCGGGGAGGAAAGGCGGCGCTGTGCGATTCGGACTCGATGGAGATCGTACCGTCGCAGCCGCTATAGATTCAGATCTCGGTGCTCGCCTGGTGGAGAGGCGCTGTCGTGAGGGAGTCGGGTAAGTGTCCATGAAGCGCAAACGCTCCTCGACGGTTGCCTTGACTCTGAGCTGCATTCTGGGTATGGCTTTCGCGATCGGTTGTCGAACGGACTTCAGGCCCTACGACGCATCGACCTCCTGGCAGTTCGCTGCGGGCCAGATAGCTCCGGGAGAAGTCTTGCGAGTTCGGCTCTTTCGGACACCTCCCGGGGACAACTTCCCCCCGCCCGGTTGGATTGCCACGGCGAAACCCTTGATCGACTGGGAAGGCGATTCGGCGGAGACTCTCGAGCTGCTGGCCGTTATCTCCACAAGGGGCAAACGCCGGCCGCCCTCGACGAGGATTCGAGGATGTTCGACTTTCGTGCTCATTGCCGATTTCAGGACTCTTTCGCCCGCTTACGTCAAGGTCGTCGTGCAGCCCTCCTGGGCTCTGCTCGATCCGTTCGGGGGCGGCAATAGTGAGTGGTCTGAAGCGCTGTGGGACTGGGCGGAGCGGACGGTCGGCACGCCGCTGTGCAGTTCCGAGGCCAAACAGTAGTAGCGGTGGGCGGCACGGCATTCCCTCTGGACGGGTCCGATTCCGATCGTCGAGATGGACCACTCCGTTGCAAGCGTCGCAGTGGGTGAAAGACTCGGGACCGATCTGGCGGCTCTACCTCGTGGAGAGCGATTCATGAAACCGGAACTAGTCGCGGCGATCCTGATCCCAGGTCTCTGTTCGTGTGGGTTGACCTACACGCTCGTTCGGACGTTGCAGTCACATCATCGGAAGGTCTGGGATTCGATCGGGCGCCCGTCGCCGCTCGGAGCCGCATTCGGCTTCAGGGTCTTCGGGCTGCAGAAGTTTCTGTTGAGCCGGCAGTGCTTGGCGCTCGGTGATGCGAAGCTGATCGCGATCCGACGAGCTCTCCTGGCGACTTGCGCGCTCCTGTTGCTCGCCATTTTTTTCGCGCTGCTGTCGCGATAGGTCTTGCGTCTCGTCGCCGCGCGCTGCCGGGAGTCTCGTCAGTCGGGCGAGGGCGCCGGCGGAACGATTCGCGTCGCACCTGCTGCGCCGGCGACGACGGCCAGGGCGAAGGCGTTGGCGGGGATGGTCAGGCCGAAGTCGGCGAAGGAGTGGATGGCGACCGCGACCAGCGCTCCGAGCGCGGCGAGGCCGGCGGCGCGGCCTTCGGAGCGCTCGCCGTGAAGGACGACCTGCCGCAAACGTTTGCCGTAGAAGAAGAGGCCTCCACCCAGGAGCGCGGCTCCGAGGATTCCGGTCGTCGCGAGATACTCGATCCAGTCGGCATGCGCGTGGCGCCAGAAGCCGGGGATGATCGGCGGCTGCACGAGAGGGAAAGCGGCCTGGAAGCTCCCGAGACCGGAGCCGGCGATTGGAAAGCGCTGGAAGAGATCGAAAGTGGCGAGCGCGGCTTCGACGCGGTAGCCGCCGCTCAGCTCGTCCACCGAGCTCGCGGCTAGGCGCGAAAATGTCCCTTCGGCACCGAGCGCCGCGATCGCCGCGACGCCACCCAGCCCGACCACGAGACCCGCGGCGAGCAGCCACTTCCGCCCGCGCCGGCTGCCGACCACCATCCCCTGCGCGCTCATCGCCGCGAGCGCAGAGAGCAGCGCAGCGCGCGAGCCGGTGAGCACCAGCCCGCCCAGGAGGAGCAGGAAGACAAGCGCCGGCGGGCCGACGGTGAGGATCCGGGACTCCGCGTGGCCACCCTCGAGAGCGGCGCGGCGCACCGCCCACCAGGCCCAGGCGGCCGCGACGGCGACGGCGATCTCGAGAAAGAGCGCCAGGTGGTTCGGATTCACGAAGCTGCCGCGCAGGCGCGTTCCCGTGTCGGCGAGGGCGACCCCCCAGAGAGTGTGCGAACGCGAGAGCCACTGCGCGACTCCGATCACCACCTGCGC
>JBDSRU010000401.1:0-7899 GCA_039929145.1 Thermoanaerobaculia bacterium | reverse complement strand
CGCCTCGAATGTCATCTTCTCGTCCTGACCCGCGGCGAAGCGGGAATCTGCCTCCTGCCTGGCGGCTGTCTGCCGGATCTGGCGACCGTGCGAGCGGGCGAAATGCAGGCTGCCGCCGACCTGTTTGGCGCCGGGCTCACCCAGTGGACGCTTCCCGATGGCGGCGGGCTCGCCGGCTGGGCCGCGGCAGCAGGTGGGCACGCGGCTCTCGTGGGGCAACTCCGCAACCTCCTGCAGACCCTCGCCCCGGATCTCGTCCTGACGTTCGATCCTCGCCACGGCTCTACCTGTCACGGCGACCACAAGGCGACGGCCGAACTCGTTATCGAGGCTCACGGCGGTCTGGCCACGCAGCCAGCGCTCGTCCTGCTCGAAACCCGGGCGAGCGTCACTGCGACGCAGCCCTACGTGACCTACTCCCCGGCGGGCCCAGCGCGCGCAGGCGTCTTTGGGCTTGCGGCAACCCTCGACCGGGAAGAACGCCGCGGTACCTGGAGCTACGCCGTGCTCGATGCCGGTCTGCATCGCAGTCAGTTCGCGCCAGAGACGGTGCGCGCGCTCCGTCGGATGCCGGGCACACAGAGGGTGGTCTACCTTGCCCCAGCGGCGACCGTGCTCGCAGCTGACGACGTCATCAGCTGTCCCTAGCGTCGTCTACTCTTCCGGCAGCACGTCGGGCCACCACTCGTTCGGCACGTCGAGCGGCCAGGGGCAGGTGCGCTGCAGGCCGAGGTCCTCGAACATCGGAGAGCTGGCGCGCAGCGGAATGTTGACCCCGCCCCGGCCGCCGCAGCGGAAGTTGGGCCCTCCGGCGACCAGCGCGAGGTGAATCGCGAGCGCGGCGACGGCTGCCGCAATCAGCCCGCGACGGACACCGCGCGACGGCGCCGTGTCTTCGAGCCGGCGGCCCAGCCAGAGCACGACCGGCACGACTGCCGCCAGGAAGAGCGGTACCGCCTGCCAGCTCTGCGGCGTCGTGGGCGCCGCGGCGAACACCACGACGGCCGAGACAAAACACCAGAATGCGTAGTCCTCGACGAAGCGCCGTGGCTCAGATCGGTCAGCTCCCTCCGACCGCTCCGCTCGCTCGGATCGCTGCGATGCCAGGGATAGCGTCGAGGCGTCGCCCTGCCCGGCGCCGCGCCTACCGGCAAAAGCCGCGCGCGCGCCAGCCGCGAAGCGGCGACGAAAGAACTCGATGTTGGCGAGCAGCACGACGAGCATCGTCGACAGACCGGCGATGCCCACCAGACCCTTCGCGAGCGGTGCCAGGAGCCGGTCGGTGCCGGCACCGGCGAGCCCGCTGAAATCGAAGATCGCACTCTGCTTGTTGATCAGCAGCGACGGATAACGCAACCAGTAGGAGAGCCCCTTGATCCAGGGCTGGAACCAGATCAGCCCGCGAAAGGGGAAACCTTGACCCGCGGCCACGATCGCCGGATCCGTCGCCATCGCCCGCCACCATGGAACGAGGAGGGCGAGCGTGATGGCGATGCCAACGGCAACTCCACCCCAGTGCACGCGCACCAGGCCACGTTGCCAGAGCAGCAGGGACGCGACGATGAGCAGCAGCATCGCGGGATGAAGTTGCGCGCCGACTCCGAGCGCCAGCAGATGCAGGCACGACGAGCTGAAACGGGCGCGCTCGCGCTGATCGAAGGCAGTGGTGAAGTGGAGCGCGCCGAAGAAGTAGAGGAAGTTCGGATTCCACAGGAACGCAGAGGCCTCGAGGCGCCACGGATTGAGCCAGTAGACCACCGCGAAAGCGGCGCGCTCCCACGGCGTGAACACCGACCGCAGACGGCGATCAAGGAGTGTCCAGGCGACGAGGTGCAGGAGCCAGGTAAGGACTACCGGGGCACGATGATCGCGCCAGATGAGGAGCGGCCCCGCCATGAGCAGCGTGGTCGCGATTCCCGGCCCGTCGCCTCCCGACGACAGCGGATTGCCGTAGGGGATGAGCTGTCCGCGCTCGGCGAGCAGCCAGCCGCGGGAGAGTAGGTTGAGCTGATCGCCCCCGACCTGCGTGCGGACGACCATGACCAGCTAGAGCAGCAGGCCGAGCGCAACCGCGAGCCGGCGAAGAGCGTCCGGGGAGAGAATGCGGCTGGCTGGCATCGGGCGCGGTTCGGGAGCGAAGAGGTCGGGTCAGGGGTGACGGGCGGGCGCCGCCGTCTCAGTCCGCATAAGGCCTGGAGATGACGCAGGCGTTGATGCCGCCGACCCCCATCGAAAGCTTCCCGGCGGCGCCCGGCGGCACCGGACAGCCCTCGTTGAATGCGAAGCGCTCGTGCACGCGTGCGATCTCCGGATTGAGCTCGGTGCGGGCGAGCGGCGTCGGAAAGATGACGCCCCGCTGGTAGCCGAGGTATTGCGCCGTCAACTCCCAGCCACCGCTCGCACCCATGCCGTGGCCGAAAGTCCCCTTGCGTGCCGTCACCAGGACGTCCTCGTGCAGGATCGAGCGCATGTTCTCGACCTCGAGGTAGTCGCCCGGCGTCGCCGTGGCATGGAGATCCCATGAGCCGATCTCCTCGGGCGCCACACCGGAGCTCGCGAGAGCCTGCAGAATCGCCGTCGTCGGCCCGGTCTTCGAAGGCGTGATGATGTGCTCGGCGTCCGAAGAGACGCCCACCGCGAGGGGCTCCATTCCGAGAGGCTTGAAGCCCTTCGCGCGCAGGAAATCGAGGTCGCCGACGATCCAGACCGCCGCGCCGCCGCCTACGTGGGTGCCTCGCAGACCGGTCATCGGTTTCGAGACCGAGCCGTCGGCGGCGCCGACGCGAGCGTTATGGAAAGCGCCCACCATGAGCCGCAGGGGCGGCGGGTCGGTAGCGCCGATCACGACGACCTTGGCCTCGCCGCGGCGGATCGCATCCATCGCGAGTTTCAGCGTCACTCCGAACGTCGCGCATGCGGCCACGGGAGAAAAGGTGAGACCGGTGATCTTTCCCATCATCGAGATCTGCGCCGCCGGAGCATTGTGGATGTTCCACAGCAGATTCGCCGGCACCTCGCGCCAGGGCGGCGAGGGACAGGCCCAGGCCTTGAGCATCCGGTTGATGCGCCGCTGCTTCTCCTTGATCAGACCGAGTTTGCCGGTCTCGACCGTGCCCTGCACGGCGAGCGACTCGATCTCGCGCATCTCGGCGAGAAACTTCCGCAGCTCAGTCGAGTGCCCGGCCCAGAAATGCCACCACTGCTCTTCGATTTCCTCGCGATCCTCGTCCGGCAGAGAGGCCGGATCGACCGGCGGAGCCACGCCTTCCGGGGCGCCCTCGCCAGCGAGAAAACGGCGCAGCGGCTCGTTGCGTTCCGGCGCCGCCCAGAATCTGTCCCAGCGACGCTGCGCGCGATGCAACTGCAGCGAGACCGACTCGATCGTGCCGAGCGCGCCGAGTCCCGTACCGACGTAGACATGAGCCTCGGAGCCCAGCTCGCGCAGGACCTGCTCCAACCCCGGGTTCTGGCCGAGCGCCTGGACGAATGCGGCGATCCCGAACAAGGTCGGCAGATCCATCTTTTCGGTGATCTGTGAAAATCGGCTGGGGGGAAAGCGCGCGTCGATCCAGGGCTTGTAGTCGGTGAAATCGAAGTCGGGCTGGCCGACGAGGAAGTTCGAGGGTCCGAAGCCGTCATAGGGCTGCAGCCAGCTCTCCTTCGATTCCAGGTGGCGTTCGAAGGCCCCGATGTCCTTCGAACGCGGCGCAACGATTCCCCAGCCGAAGACTCCGATCCGCGTCACGATTCTCTCCTCAAGGGCTGCGCTCCATCGCCGGAGAGCAGGTAGAGCAGGTCGACGACCCGCTGCGAATAACCCCACTCGTTGTCGTACCAGGCGACGACGCGAGCGAAACCGTCTCCAAGCGACTGCGTCGATAGCGCGTCGAAGATCGCCGAGTGCGGGTTGCCGATGATGTCGGTCGATACCAGGGGCCGGTCGCTGTACTCGACGACTCGCCGCAGGCTGCCCGCCGACGCGCGCTCGACGGCGGCGTTGAGCTCGGCGACACCCGGCCGGCCCGAAAGACGGCAGGTGAAGTCGATCAGGGAACCATCCGGCACCGGCACCCGCAGCGCGACGCCGTCGAGCTTTCCGGCCAGCCGAGGCAAGACCTTGCCGACCGCGCGCGCCGCGCCGGTCGAAGTCGGAATGATGTTCAGGGCGGCGGCGCGGCTGCGGCGCAGGTCGTCGTGCGCGACGTCGGCCAACCGCTGGTCGTTGGTGTAGGCGTGCACGGTGGAGACGAAGCCCTCTTCGATGCCGAACGCCTCGTCGAGGAGGCGGGCGATCGGCGCCAGGCAGTTCGTCGTGCACGAGGCGTTCGAGACGATGCGGTCGGTCGCCTGGAGCTCGCTCTCGTTCACGCCGATCACGACCATGCGGTCGATCTCGTCCTTGGCCGGCACGGTGAGGATCACCTTCTTCGCTCCGCCGGCGAAGTGGCGCTCGAGCTTCTCCCGGCTGCGGAACACGCCGGTCGATTCGATGACCACGTCGGCTCCGAGCTCTCCCCAGGGAATTTTCGCCGGGTCGCGCTCCGCGGTCATCCGGATCGTTCGGCCGTCGACGGTCATCGTCTCCTCGTCGAAGCTCACCTTTCTGCCGAACGGACCCATGACGGAGTCGAACTCCAGCAGATAGGCCAGGTGTTCGTTCTCGAACAGATCGTTGATGCAGACGACCTCGACCTCCGGGCGGTCCGCGAGAATCCGGAAGACGGAGCGCCCGATGCGTCCGAAACCGTTGATACCCACCCGAATCGTCATCGCGCGTCTCCCGCGCCGAGGGTCGAAAGCCGGCGCAACAGGTCGATCACGCGGTGGCAGTACCCCCAGCCGTTGTCGAAGAAGGTGAGGGTCTTCGAGACCCTGCCGCCGACCACCATCGTCGACAGCGAATCGAACGTCCCGGAGTAAATCGAGTGCAGAATGTCGGACGAGACGATCGGCTCGGTCTCGTAGGCGAGGATGCCATGGAGACTCTGCTCGGCGGCGCTCCGCAACGCGGCGTTGATCGCCTCGACGGTGACCTCCCGCGGGTGCCAGCAGGTCAGGTCGACGAGCGAACCGTTCGGCACGGGGACGTTGATCGCCAGGCCCGAGATTCTGCCCGCGAGCTCGGGAACGAGCGCCGCGATCAGCTCGTCGGCGTTGGTCGGCTGCGGGATGATGTTCTCCGCCGCCGCGCGCCCGCTCCGCATGTCGTCAGCGGGCACGTCGGCGAGGCGCAGCTGGTTGGAATAGGCGTGGACCGATGTCAGGAAGGCGCGCTCGATTCCGAACTCTCCCGCCAGCACCTTGAGGACCGGCGCGGCGCAATTGGCCGTCACCGAGCCGGCCGAGACGATCCGGTGGCCGGCGCTCAAGGTTTGCTCGTTGACGCCGATGACGATCGTCGCGTCGGTCAGGCCGTCCGAGGGCGAGCAGACAAGAACGCCGGCGGCGCCGTTGGCGAGGTGCGCTTCGAGTGCCGGGCGCGTCTGCTGGGTCTCGGTCGCCTCGATGACGATGTCGACGCCGAGCGCTTTCCAGTCGATTCCGTTTGCATTCGCCGGCGCCCCGGGAGACACCAGGGCGATCTCCCGCCCGTCGATCTCCAGCACTCCTTCGCGCCGGGAGATCGGGGCTGGGAAACGTCCGAGGAGCGTATCGAAGCGCAGCAGGTACTCGAGCGTCTCGGGGTCGGTGCGGTCGGCGATTGCAACGAGCTCGATCCCGGAGGAGCGACCCAACGAGGAGCCAGCAAGGAGGCGCACCAGGTTGCGCCCGATACGCCCGCAACCGACCAGACCTACCGAAATCGCAGCCATGGATTGAGTTTCCTCGAGAGTTTGCGGCGGGACCCGTTGCCGTGGACTCCGGTTCGATTCCCCGCCTAGAATCTGGATTATGGCAAAACTCACCCCTTTCCGCGCGTTGCGCCCGACACCGGAGAGCGCGCCGCGTGTCTCCTCCGTGCCCTACGACGTCGTCAGCACAGACGAGGCCAGGGTCCTGGCGGCCGGGAATCCGTTCTCTTTCCTCCACGTGACGCGCTCGGAAATCGACCTTCCGGCCACCGCCGATGCGCACTCCGAAGCCGTTTACGAGCTGGCGCGGCAGAATCTCGAGCGCTTGCGGGCCGCGGCGCCGCTCGAGGCCGAGGACGAGCCGGCGCTCTACCTCTATCGCCTGAGAATGGGCGACCATGTCCAGGCCGGCATCGCCGGCACATGGAGCGTCGACGAGTACGAGAACGACCGCATCAAGCGCCACGAGAAGACCCGTCGCGACAAGGAAGACGACCGCACGCACCACATGTGCGAGCTCCGCGCCCAGACCGGCAAGGTCTTCCTCACCTACAGGGCGTCGGCCACGGTGGATGAGATCGCGCGCAAGCTGGCGGAAAGCATGCCCCTGTTCGACTTTGTCGCCGAAGATGGCGTCGCGCACACGCTCTGGCGCGCCTCGAACCCGGAACGGGACGCACTGGTCGAAGCGTTCGCCGCCATTCCCGAGCTCTACATCGCCGACGGCCATCACCGCGCCGCCTCGGCCTGGCGGACGCGATCCGAGCTCGCCGCCGGCCGTTCGCTCCACGCCCCGAGCGCGAACGCCGGCAGCGCCTCAAACTTCCTCGCCGTCGCCTTCCCCGACGATCAGGTGCAGGTCCTCCCTTACCACCGGCTGGTGAAGGACCTGCACGGCAAGACCGCAGCGAGTCTGATCGCCGAGCTCCAGGCGGACTTCGAGTTCGTCGAGGGCCCTCCGCAGCCGGTTCGGAAAGGGCACGTCGGTCTCTATCTGGCAGGAAGGTGGCATACGTTCGTCCTCCCCTCCTCGACCGGAGCCTCTCCGCTCGAGAACCTCGACTGCAACATTCTCCAGGAGAAGGTCCTGACGCCGCTTCTCGGCATCGGCGACCCGCGGACCGACCAGCGGATCGACTTCGTCGGCGGCATCCGCGGCACCCGGGAGCTCGAGCATCGGGTCGATTCCGGCGCCGCCGCCGTCGCCTTCGCCATGTACCCGGTCTCGGTCGCCGATCTCTTCGCGGTCTCCGACGCCGGCGAGATCATGCCGCCGAAGTCCACCTGGTTCGAGCCCAAGCTCCGCGACGGCCTGCTCATTCACGAGATCTAGTCCTTCGCAGGCGAATCTTCTTCTTTCTCACTGCTCCGACGAGGGGTGGCCGGGCCGAGGGCTCCCATGGGGACCGGAGCGCGCTTCTCCAGCGCGAGGACTCCATGGGATACGGACCGAGACAGGACCCCGAGCACGCCGCTCGAAGTTCTCCAAGATCGCCATGCGGAGCCGCCGGGGTTGGCGGACTCCGGCACTCCGGGATTCGAGGTTGGCTCTTAGTCAAGCTTGTCGCCCACCTCGAATCCCGGAGCGCCCGAGCCCGCCGGCGAGACGTCTCTAGCAACCTACCGACGAGGGGTGGCCGGACCGGCCACGCTTCGCGTGTCACCCACAAGGACCGGAGCGCGCTTCTTCAGCGCGAGGACCTTGTGGGATACGGACCGAGACAGGACCCCGAGCACGTGCCTCGCAGGAAACAGGTGCAGCGCCAAGGCTATGATCCAAGGCCCCCATGACGAGTTCCAACCTGATGAGCGCGGAGTCCCTCCCTGGCGTCTGCGAAATCCACCGCTTCGGCCCCGCCGGCGCGCCGGCGAACCTGCTGATCGAGCTGCCGCACGGCGCCACCGAGCGACGCCACTACGACGCGGTCGCTGCACTGCTCCAAAGCCCGTTGCCGGAGAGTCTGGAGCAGTTCTTCCACGTCAATACGGATTTCGGCGTGCCGGAGATGGCGTTCGAGATCGCGGCGCGGTGGACCGGCGCGGCGCGAAAGGCGCACACAATGGGGGTTGTGGTCGTGCGGGCGCTCGTGCCGCGCACCTTCATCGA
>JBDSRU010000400.1:0-14694 GCA_039929145.1 Thermoanaerobaculia bacterium | reverse complement strand
TCTGGCTCGCCGCCGTTTCTCCGTCTCTCCTCCTGGCCGCCGAACCGGCCGCCGTCCACTCCGGCGTCGACTCGAGCGCCGTGCGAGCGCACGCCGAGTTCCTGGCCGATGACACGCTGCGCGGCCGGGACACCGGAAGCGCCGAGTACGCCATCGCTGCCCGCTACGCGGCGACTCGCCTGGCTTCCTGGGGTCTCGCCCCGGGAAACGGCAAGAGCTTCTTTCAACCGGTGCACTTCGCCGAAGCCAAGGTCGAGCATCCGCGACTCGCAGGACGACGCGGTGGGCGCAAGATCGAACTCACGCCGACTTCGGAGTTCATCCTTTTCGGCAGCGTCGCCTCCGAGAAGAGCCGCATCGCCGCCGACGTGGTCTTCGTCGGCTACGGCATCGACGCACCCGAGCTCGGGCGCCGCGACTATGAAGGCATCGACGTGCGCCGCAAGGTCGTGCTGATGGTCAAGGGCGCGCCGTCGAGCTTCCCCTCCGATCAGCGCGCGCACTACTCCTCGACCCGCCTCAAGGCCGAGTTTGCCGAAAAGCACGGAGCGGTCGGCATCCTGGTGGTCCGCGATCGCGAAGAAGAACAGCGGATTCCGTGGCAGCGCGTCCAGGCGTACGCCGACCACCCCCGCACCGCCTGGGTCGATGACGACGGCTCGATTCACGACGCCTTTCCGGGTCTGGCCCTCTCGGCGCTGCTGTCGCGCGAAGGAGCGACGAAGCTGCTCGAGGGCAGCGGACTGGGCTTCGACGCCCTGCTCGACTCGCTCACCGCACCGGATCAACACTCGCGCGCTCTTGCGCTGCGCCTCGAGGCCACCTGCGAGAACCGGATGAAGCGCATCGAGAGCCCGAACGTCGCCGCGATTCTGCAGGGTTCGGACCCGACCTTGCGCGATGAGTACATCGTCGTCTCGGCGCACCTCGACCACGTGGGTGTCGGCCGGGCGATCGCCGGCGACACGATCTACAACGGTTTCTACGACAACGCGATTGGCAGCGCGATCCTCCTCGAAACAGCTCGAGTCCTTGCAATGGCGCCCGAGCGACCGCGGCGCTCCGTAATCTTCCTGCTGGTCACGGGCGAAGAGCGCGGCCTCCTCGGGTCGGACTACTTCGCGCATCACCCGACCGTCCACGTGGACCAGCTGGTCGCCAACGTCAATGTCGACATGCCGCTGCTGCTCACGCCCGCGGCCGATCTGGTGGCGTTCGGCGCCGAACACAGCTCGCTCGGCCCGCTGGCGAAGACCGCCGCTGCCGCGCACGGCTTTGAGCTGATTCCGGATCCGATGCCCCAGGAAGTGATCTTCGTGCGTTCGGACCAGTACTCGTTCGTGCGCCAGGGGGTGCCGGCGATCTACCTGACGGCGGGTTCCGGCACGGTCGGGGGCGGCGATGCCCAGGCGAAAGCCAGCGGCGAGTTTCTCGCCCAGCACTACCACCAGCCGAGCGACGAGGTCGAGCTCGGCGCCGATTGGGATTCCGCGGCGCGCTTCACCGCCGCGCAGGCCGATCTCGTCCGCGCGATCGCGAATGCGACCGATCGCCCGGCCTGGAACGCGGGCGACTTCTTCGGCGAAAAATTCGGCAAGCGCTAAAGCGTGCGGAGGTTCCGGTGGTCAGGGCGTGACGCTCGACCAGCGGCTGGAATCGCCGGTGAGCTCGAAACCGTCCCAGAACAGAGTGATGCGGTTCGAGATGCAGTAGATGCGATTGAAGGACGCGCAACCGTCGGTGAAATTGTCCGTCCAGTCCGCCGTCCGCGGGTAGCTGGCCAGTCCGGCGATCCCGTCCTCGAGGGCGCTCTCGCTCGTCCAGTTGGCACAGTTCGCACTTCCCAGGGTGCCGTCACCGAGCGTCCCGGACCAGACGCCATTCCAGTCCAGCATGTAATCGCCGTTCTCCAGCACGTGCATCGAGGTGTCCAGTGTGCCGTCGGTGAGATCGGCGAAGTTGCCGGCGACGGTGTAAGCGTCGATCCGCCGAAACGGCCCATTGGTCGTCACCCGGTCGCGGGCATCGACGCTCAGCGTGGACAGCCAGGAAACGAAGCTCGTCGGAGAAGGCAGGTTCGCCGCCGCGGCCAGATTCCGACAGATCCGGTCCCCCCCGAGAAGTCCCGGGAGCCCGTCGGACTCCGGCCACTGCGCGAGCTCGCCGCTCCCCTTCGCCGAGGAGACAAAGACGAGGGCACCCGGCGACCAGCGGAGAACCGAGGTATCGCTCGCACCCGGCTCGAAGCAGAGCAGTCGCTGCGGTTCGTTGCATGAGCGCGGAACCGACTCGCCCCAGCGGTTCGCGGTCGCCACCGCCTCACCTCCCCGACCGCCGACACCCGATGCGATCGAGGTCCAGTCGTTGCAGGTCATCGCGTCCGCTGTCCCGTCGACCCGTGTTCCGGTCCAGTAGACCCGCTGGTCGAAAGCGGTCGGGATGAAGTTCAGGTTCTCATCGAGCAGGACCGGGCGGAAGATCACTCCCTGCGCGACCAGCTCATCGAGCGAGCCGGTGAAGTTGGTGATGCCGTTCGCCAGATACCAGGGACCGGCCCCCGGCAAGACGGCGCCGTTGCAGCCGCTGCTCTTCTTGCCGGAGAGTCCCTGGACGTGGCAGTAGGCATCGACCGTGCTGGTGGAGAGCCAGGCACGGTAGGTCGCGGCGTTCGGCAGCGGCTGGGTCGCGGCGGCGGCACGCGCGCGACAGATCGAGTCGGCCTTGTCGAGGACCGTCGCCCCGGTCGCGCCCGGCCAGGCGGACAGGTTGCCGTTGCCAGCAACCGAAGTCACGAAGGCGCGCCGCTTGACCGCTTGGGCAGGCGAGGTCCCGACGAGTGCATGGAGTGCAGCCACCAGAGCGAGGGCGAGGAGCGGGTGCGGGCAGTGAGCGGGTCTGGGCATGGCGATCGAAGTGTCCTTGGGAAGAGGGGTTCTCTTCCTGGAGATTCGTCATCGCCGACAAATGGGGGCCAAAGTCGTGCCACCTGCCGAGATTGTCGCGCTTCAGGCCCGAGGAGGCCGGACCACGGGGCTCAGCCCTGGCCGAGGGCGCTGAGGTACTGGCGGTCGAAGGCGGCGAGCTGGCTTTCGAGCTCGGAGTAGGGGCCGGGCTCCCAGGCGCGGGATGAAACTCCCTTGTAGGCGTCCGCGCACAGCTGCCAGTCCTGGCGATTGGTCAGATCCCAGAAGTCGATTGCCGGCCGCGGATCAAAGCCGGTCGCGGCGATCGCCTGCGGGTGGAAATACCAGTCGCAGACGATGCGCGTGCGGTCAATCGCGAGCGCCCGCGCCCGGTGCACCAGGACGTAGTCGGGATGGAACGACAGGAAGGAGCCGGGAAAGAGCGTGTAGTAGAAGACGCGGCCGCGCTCGGCGTCCGTCAGGTCGGCGAACGGCGGCGCGCAGCGTTCGCCGTCCATCGTCATGCTGCCCTCGGGATTCGACATCCACATCGGCCCGCCCAGAACCGGCCCCTCATCGAGGTCGTTCTCGGTGTTCTTGTACGGCGTCAGCTTGTTGAGATGCGGATGAACGTTGGGACAGTGGTAACACTCACTGTAGTTGTGAAAGAAGAGCTTCCAATTGGCCTCGACCTCGTAAGTCGTCTGGTGCACCGAGCGGAGCTCCTCGAGGCGCCAGTGCTCGAACTTTCCCCGCAGGGCGCTCAGAGCCTCGTCGAACGGCACAGGTTCGTCGGCGAGATTCACGAACAGGAAGCCCCGCCACTCCGCGAGCGCTGCGGGTTTCAGGGCGTGCTCGGACTTTTCGAACCCCGAAACCTCCTGCATATTCGGCGCCGCCTTGAGCGCACCGTCGAAGCCGTAGGTCCAGGCGTGGTACGAGCACTGCAGACCCGCCTTGAGCTGACCGTGGGATTCCGTGCATAGGCGGGTGCCGCGATGGCGGCAGAAGTTGTGGTGCGCGCGGATCGTCCCCGCTGCGTCGCGGATCACCATGACGCTCTCGCGGTCGAGCTCGAAGAGAAAGTAGCTCCCGGGCTCGGGCAATTGGGAGACATGACCGGCGAGCAGCCAATGCCGGCCGAAGATCCGCTCGCGCTCCTGGGCGAAAATCTCGGCCGAAGTGAAGTACTCGCCGGGAAGGGTGTGCTGTCCGAACGACGTGCGCTGCTTCATGACCGCCTCCGCGCTGATCCCGGACCGGAATCGATCTTCCGTCTCGTCAATGATATTCCCATCGCCTAGGTGGCCGAGATTCGTTCATCGTCGTGGATCGCGATCTACGCACCGAACAACTGAGAACCAGCAATGGCTTGAGGTCGCGGCGCCGCGCGGGAGTCGGGTGAAATGTGGAGTACTCTGGGGTCGCTATGAGGAGGCGCAATTCCGCGATCCGCCTTGCCGGCTGGACCCTCGCCATCTTCGTGAGCAGCGCTGTCGGCGCAGGGCAGCTCCCCCGCCTCGTCAAAGACCTCAACACCAATCTCGAGCACGCCTACGGGTCGGCGCCCGGACACTTCCTGTCCATCGGCGACCGGGCCCTTTTCTTCGCTACAACGGACGCACCGATGGGCTACGAGATCTGGTCCAGCGATGGCACGGCCGCCGGAACTCAACGCGCCGCCGTCTTCTGCAGGGATGGCTGGAACGGACCTTTCGCGGATGATACTCCGCTCGTCGGAGTCGTGGGCGGCGCCGCAATTCTCAGCGAATACTGCTACGGCGAGGAGTGGAACCAGAGGTTGTGGCGATCGGACGGCACTGCCTCCGGAACCTGGCTATTACCGGTTGATCGACCGATCATCTACACCGGCAGCGAGGTCACTCAAGAGAATTTTCCCCAAACCCTTGCCGGACACTTCCTGTTCGCCACTCGCGCCAGCTCCGAATCGCCCCTGGAACTCTGGTCAACCGACGGCACTGCGGAAGGAACAGCGCCCTACGCAACCCTCCCCGCGCAACCATCCCAGTTCGTCAGCATTATCGCTGCGTTGGATCAGTCCGTCCTCATCGGACTCAACAGTCTCGGCGGCGTCGACGCTCTCGACCTGTGGCGGACCGATGGCACTGCCGCGGGGACACGTTTCGTGGGAAGTTATCCGGTTCGAATCTCTTACCGCGAGTCCCTCTCGATGATTGAAGGCCGACTCTTCCTCGTCGCCTCCGGAGCTGCCGGCCAAGAGCTGTGGGTGACTGACGGCTCGCCCGCGGGGACATTTTTGGTGACTGCTTTCAGCCATGCAAATTCCTTCTCCACCTTTCGAAATCTACGCCGAGTCGGGAACGAGGTCGCCTTCATCGGCTGGACCCCTGAAGGAGGTCATGAGATCTGGCGATCCGACGGCACCGCGCCAGGGACCTACCCGCTTTCAGACTTTGGCGATGACTATCCGTTCCCGAGCTACGCCTTTCAGCCTGAGGTCGAGAGAGTCGATGGCAGTTACTTCTTTCTCGGACGGGCAGAGGATGGCTTTCTTTCGCTGTGGCGAAACGACGGCGTTCCCGGCGCAGCCCGGCGAGTGAAAAAGGTCGCTCCCCCGGAAGCATGGTTTCCAGAGGCGATGTGGATCGAGCGCACTGACGGCGGCATCGTCTTCACCGGTTTCGATGGATTCGGCTGGGAGCTGTTCGCGAGCGACGGAACCGCCGCTGGCACCTTTCGCCTTGCCGACACCTGTCCCGGCGAATGCTCCGGGGATCCATCAGAGGTGGTCACCACCGGCGACGGAATCCTCTTTACCGCCTTTGACGAGAACCACCGCCGGCAGCTCTGGCGGACCGACGGCACGGCCGCGGGCACGCGAAAGATCTCGAGTGAGCTGCACATCACCTCCTCGGAGTACTACTCCGAGCGCTACTTCGAATCCGCACCGGTCCGAAACGGATGGATCTTCGGCGCCAACGACGGCGCTCACGGTTTCGAGCCCTGGTTCGCCAGCGAGGACTCTTCGCACCTGATTGCTGACTTGAAACTGGACACGGCCGGTATCGATATCTGGGACCAGCGCGCGCGCGACTCCGATCTTGCCTTCTCGACCCGGACGGACTTCGAGTACGGCGACTATGGCGTCTACTACTCCGACGCAACAGAGGTTGGAACTGTCGAGGTAGCGAGAACGCATAGTTGCAGTTGCGGCCTTGTGTGCTCGACGCCGCCACCGGCGATCTTTGCGAGCCGAGTGGGCTTCCTCTTCGAGGATACGGACGAGTGCCAGTCGGGCTCGCTCCGCTCGTGGAATCGGTCGAGCGGCGAGGTTCTTCGCCTGTTCGCAACCGACCACCCGACGCGGCCGGGCAGCTTCCAACCCGCATCTGTTGGCGACGAGCTTTTCGTCTTCGTCAGCGAAGGCGAAACTTCGACTTCGATCTGGTCGACCGACGGCACAGAGCTCGGAACCTCGAGACTACTGTCAGCAGACTCGCGTATCGACCTGGTTTCGAACACCTCGGTTTTCGGCGGCCTGCTCGTAACTCGAGGCGAACCTGCGGGCGGGAACTCCCTGGGAGTCTTCGACCTCGAAAGTCATGAGCTCCGCATCCTTCAGCAGTTCTCCGCAGGCGAGTACTGGCTTCATCCACCGACCGCCGTTGGGACCGCGATCTACTTCCCGATTCACCGAGACAACGAACCGGAGGAGATCTGGGTGTCTGATGGTTCGCTCACCGGAACGCGGCGACTTGTGGAGCTGGCGTCGGAATACTCCCTCAACTCTTCGTTTTTCGATCTCAACGGAGTGGCCATCTTCGCCTCCTCCGATGTGGAGACGGGGCTCTCACTCTGGGCGAGCGACGGGACGCCCGAAGGCACTCAGACGATTGCCACGATCGCACGCTCCAACTATCCAAGTGAGTTCGGGCGGATCGGCAACCACGCTTACTTTGGCGTCAGCGTTCCACAGGAGTACCCGGCGCCAGAAATGGCGCAACTCTGGGAGTCCAACGGCACGACCGCGGGGTCGCGCCTGCTCGGAGAGCTTCTCGCCGCCGGCAAACCCGCCTGGATCTCCGGTAATTGGAGTTTCGCGGGCGGACTCCTCCTCGAAACCAATGGCCCTGAGAACGAGCGCAGCTTGTTACGATTCGACGGCTCCCTCGCGGGAATCGAGCTCCTGTGGACGACGCCGCCGAGACCTGACATCGGTCCGTACGCTGATCTCTCGACGACACTTTTCGGCCAGAACATTCTCTTCGTCGGAAGAACACCTGAGTTCGGCGACGAGCTGATGATCAGCGATGGAACGGCGGCCGGGACGCGACTTCTCGCCGACATCCGGCCCGGGGCGCCCTCGTCTCGCCCGTTCGATCTCATCGTCGCCGGTGATCGCGTCTATTTCACCGCTGACGACGGCACCCATGGGCGAGAGCTCTGGACGCTCGCGGAGAGTTCCTCGCATTCCTGCGAGCCAAGCTCGACGGTTCTGTGTCTCCTGGACGGCAGATTCGAGCTGTCGATGACCGGAGGCACCGGAGCGGCCGCCGCGCGACCGTTGACGGATGCAACCGGGGCTTTCGCGCGTGGCGGCCGGGAGTCGCCGGACGCGTTCGTCAAGCTCGTCGACGGCAACGCCATCAACGGCAAGCAATGGTTGTTTGCGGCCGATCTGGTCCCCGAGGGATTCTTGCTGCACGTCCTCGACACCGCCAACGGCCGCGCGCGAACCTGGACGAGCCCGGACGGCGTGCTCGCCAGCTTCGCCGACATCGCGGCCTTTGACTCGTTCCCGGCGACGCCCGACCTGCCCGCGCCTGCGCTACAAGCCCCAGTGGCCTCGGAGGGGGGTGGGTGCATCGCTTCGTCCCTCCAGCTCTGCTTCGTGGGCGGCCGGATCGCCGTCGAGGCAAGCGGCGTCAGCTTCGCTGGAGAAGCGTTCTCCGCGCAGACCGGCGCGCTCGACCTCGGCGGAAATGCTGGAGGCTTCTGGTTCTTCGACCCAGCCATCCTCGAGCTCGTCGTTAGAGTGCAAGAGCCGATGCCCGCGCGATTCTCGCTTTCGATCGCCTCGCTCACGAATCTCGGCTACGCGGTGACGGTCACCGACCTCCCGTCGGGTGCCAGCCGAATCGTGACCTCGTCGCCCGGGCAGCTTCTGAGCCAGGAGATCGAGGATCTCTTTCCGGCCACCCCGTAGTTTCTCGACCGCTTCGTCAGGCTGTTCCGGCGCCGGCGCTCGCGATCGAGCCAACTAGCGTGTGGATCGCTTTCCAGGGCTCGGAGAGGTGAGCAGCGAGCAGCGGGTCGCCATCGATCTTCTGGTAGCGACGATGGTATTCTGAACCGGCAGATATTCAGCCCAGCCAATCCGCTCAGAGAGACCGATGCCGACGCCTTCTCCATTCCACGAGCGCACCGCGCCCCTGTGCATCAGCTACCGCTGGAAAGACTGGGCGGGGTACTGCGCGGTTGCGAGCTACGACACTTCGCACGAGCGCGAGTACTTCGCCTTTCGCGAAACTGCCGGTCTTCTCGACGTCTCGCCGCTTTTCAAGTACGAAGTGACCGGGCCCGACGCCCGGGCGTTACTGTCGCGCATGATGACGCGCGACATCGGCAGCCTCAAGGTCGGGCGCGTTGCCTACTCCTGCTGGTGCGACGATGCCGGACGAGTCGTGGACGACGGCACCGTGGCGCGCCTCGACGAGGACCACTACCGCGTCACTGCGGCCGATCCGTCGCTGCACTGGCTCGAAGACTGCGGCCGGGGCATGAACGTCCGGCTCGAAGATTCGAGCAGCCGCCTGGCGGCATTGGCGCTCCAGGGCCCGACCTCGCGCGCCATCCTGAAGGTGTGCGCCCGCTTCGACTCCGGCCCCGATATGGACGGCCTCAAGTTCTTCGGCGTCACGAAGGCGTCGATCGACGGCATTGCGGTCTGGATCAGCCGCACCGGCTACACCGGCGATCTCGGTTATGAGATCTGGATGGACAGCGCCCGGGCGTTGCCGGTCTGGGACGCCCTGATGGCCGCTGGCCAGCCGCTGGGCATCGAACCAGCCGGACTCGACGCGCTCGACATCACCCGCATCGAGGCCGGTTTCATCCTGCTCGGCATCGACTACTACAGCGCGCCGAAGGTCGTCCTCGAGGCGCGCAAGTCGACTCCCCTCGAGCTCGGCTTCGGCTGGATGGTCGATGGTGCCGGCGGCAACCTGTCGACTCGGGGAAGCTTCATCGGCCGTGACGCCATCATCGCCGAGCAGAAGCGTGGACCGGCGTGGCATCTGGTCGGGCTCGAAGTCAGCTGGGAAGCGCTCGAGGCGCTCTACGAGAGCTTCAACCTGCCACCGTCGCTGCCGGCTACGGCGCGCCGTGACGGCCTGCCGGTATTCGCCGAGGACGGTCGCCAGATCGGCAAAGCCACCTCGCACACATGGTCGCCGATCCTCAAGAAATACCTCGTGATCGCCTCCGTCCACCGCGGCTACGAAGCCAAGGGAACCCAGCTCCTCCTCGAGCACACGGTGGAGTTCGAGCGCCGCAAGGTGGCCGCCACCGTCGTTCCGACACCCTTCTTCGACCCGGAAAGGAAGCGCAAGCCGTGAGTGGAGGCGCAGCCAAATCGTACGACGCCGTCGTCGTCGGCGCGGGGCACAACGGTCTGATTTGCGCGGCCTATCTCGCCAAGGCCGGGCGCAAGGTGCTGGTGCTCGAGCGCCGCCATCAGGTCGGCGGAGCGACGACGACCGAGGAGATCTACCCCGGCTTCCAGTACACCTGCTGCTCGTACGTGGTCTCGCTGTTGCGTCCCTGGATCATCCGCGACCTCGACCTGCCGCGCTACGGCTACGAGATTCTGCCGCTCGACTCCACTTTCACCCCGTTTCCCGATGGCCGCTACCTGATGCGCGACGCCGATCCGGAAAGGAACCGCCGCGCCATCGCCGCCTTCTCGCCGCGCGACGCCGAGGTCTACAAGCGCTTCGGTCAGGAGATGGCCGAGCTCGGCCGCCTGGTCAAGCCGGTGATCGACGACGTCGCTCCGGACCCGATGTCGCGCAACCCGAAAGAGCTCCTCAAGCTCGCCCGGCTGGCGAAGGGCATCCGCGGCCAGGGCGACAAGTGGCTGGTCGGCAACGCCAAGATGATGACGATGAGCGCGGTCGACTTCCTCTCCGAGTGGTTCGAGAGCGAGAACCTGATCGCGCCGATGTCGGTCTCCGGCATCATCGGCACCTTCCTCGGCGTACGCTCGCCGGGCACTGCCTACGTCCTGCTGCACCACTACATGGGCGAGATCGACGGTTCGTATCGCGCCTGGGGGTTGCCGAAAGGCGGCACCGGAGCGATCGCCAACGCCATCGCCGCTTCGGCGCGCGATCTCGGCGTCGAGATCCGTCTCGAAGCGCCGGTTGATCACCTGCTGCTCGAGAAGGGCGTTGCGAAAGGCGTCGTCCTCGAAGGCGGAGAAGAGATCCGGGCCAAGGCGGTCATCTCCGGCGTCGACCCGCACCGCACCTTCCTGAAGCTGGTCGGCGAGAAGAACCTCGACCCGGAGATCGCACAGCAGGTCAAGCGCTTCAAGATGCGCGGCTCCTCCGGCAAGGTGAACCTGGCGCTCGATGGCCTGCCCGACTTCACCTGCCTGCCCGGATACGGCCCGCATCTGCGCGGCGACATCACCATCGCGCCGTCGATCGACTACCTCGAGCGCGCCTACGACGACGCCAAGTACGGCGCCTTCTCGAAGAGACCGTTCATGGACATCGTCATTCCTTCGCTCACCGATCCGACGGTGGCGCCGCCAGGCAAGCACACGATGTCGATCTTCGTGCAGTACGCGCCCTACAACCTCAAGGAAGGCGCCGCGGACTGGCCGAATCAGCGCGAGGCTTTCGGCGACGCAGTGATCGACACGCTCTCCGAATACGCGCCGAACCTGAAGAACCACATCCTGCACCGGCAGGTGCTCACTCCGTGGGACCTCGAGCAGATCTACGGCTTGACCGAGGGCAACATCTTCCACGGCGAGCTGTCGCTGGAGCAGCTCGCCTTCCTGCGCCCGATGGCCGGCTGGAGCCGCTACAAGACGCCGATCGACAAGCTCTGGATGTGCGCCTCGGGTACCCATCCCGGCGGCGGCATCATGGGCGCACCCGGCGCACTGTGCGCGCGCACCATGCTCGAGAAGCGAGCGGTCTGAGATGGCGCCCTCGATGCCTTTCGATGTCATCGTCATCGGCGCGGGACCGAACGGCCTCGCCGCCGCCACAAGACTCGCCAAGGCCGGCAAGAAGGTCCTGGTCCTCGAGCGCGCCGCGCAGGCCGGCGGTCTGTCGGCGCGACGCGAGTTCCATCCCGGCTACTCGGTCCCCGGCATCCTCCACGACGACTCCCTGACGACAAAAAAAGCCGCGGCCGCACTGGACCTCGAAAAGCACGATCTCCGATTCCGAAGCGTCCCCGCGACGTACGTCGCTGAACAGGGCGGCCCCGGCATCCTGCTCTCGGCCGACGCCGCAACAACGGCGACCGAGATCGCGAAGCGATCGAGCCACGACGGCAACAACTACTCCCTTTACCGGTCCTTTCTTTCCAGGATTCAACCGGTGTTCGAGAAGATCCTCGAAAACGACCCGCCGCCGCTCACGCCCAACGGCTGGCGAGAAGTGCTGGGTCTCGCGCGCCGCGGCCTGGTGGCGCTGAAACTCAAGCGCAAGGAGATGATCGAGCTGGCGCGCGTCGCACCGATGTGCGTCGCCGACTTTCTCAACGAGAAGTTCGAGACCCCGTTCCTCGTCGAAGCGCTGGCCGCACCGGCGGTCGCCTCCACCTGGAGCGGCCCCTGGTCGGCGGGTAGCAACACGAACCTCCTGCTGCGCGAATGCTCGGGCGGAGAGAGTCTTGCCGGCGGTCCTGCGGCGCTCGTCGCAGCGCTCGTCGCGGCGGCGCGGGCCAACGGTGCCGAGCTCCGGCTGAACAGCGCGGTCTCCGGTATCCGGCTCTCCGGCAGCGCCGTCAGCGGAGTGACCCTCGCCTCCGGCGAGACGATCGACGCTCCGATCGTCCTCTCCTCCGCGGACCCGAAGCAGACCATGCTGAGGCTCGTCGCCCCCGGCTCCCTCCCGATCACGATCGAAGAAGAGTTCCGCCGCTTCCGCGCCCGCGGCAGCGCGGCCAAGGTCCACCTCGCGCTCTCCGGACCACTCGAGCTGCCAGCGACCGGCGGCGCGCGGCACGAAGCGATCCGCATCGGCGGCGGCCATGTCGACGACCTCGAGCGGGCCTTCGACGCGATCAAGTACCGCCAGTTCTCGACCCGACCGAACCTCGATGTGCGCATCCCCTCGGTCGCCGATGCGACGCTGGCGCCGCAGGGCCACCACGTCGTCTCGATTCTCTCGAGCTACGCCCCCTACACTCTCGAGGGGGGCTGGACCGAAGAGGCGCGGCGCGCCCTCGGAGATAGCGTCATCGCCGAGCTCGAAAGGCATGCACCGAATGTGCGCGAGCAGATCGTCGCGGCCGAAGTGCTGACTCCGCTCGATCTCGAGCAGGAGTTCGCCCTCACCGGCGGCCAGATCCACCACGGCGAGATCGCGCTCGATCAACTCCTGGTTCTCCGCCCCTCCGCCTCCGCCGCCCGCTACAAGACCAGCGTCCCCGGCCTCTACCTCGGCGGCGCCGGCAATCACCCCGGCGGCGGCGTCCGCCCGACGGCCGGACTGCTCGCCGCGGAAGCGGTTCTGATCCGCTAGGCGCGGAACCGATCCGCCAGGCGCGAAGCCGATCCGCCAGCCAAAGCTTCGACCGGAAGCTCACGTGCAGACGAGATGCAGGGGTTGGGCGGCGAGGACGGTCAGACCGAAGGGCGCCCTACTGGACGTTGGCGCAGATCGCGAAGGCGGTCAGTTCACTGTCGTTGACATCATTATAGGTACAGAGCCAACCGTTGCGGGCACCGACAATGGAAGGCCGGGAGGTGAGGAGATGGTCATTCGCATCCGCGCTCCGACAGCCGCCGCCAAGTACCTTCAGGCCCGTTGGACAGTCGACCGCGACCCCGATTCCGAAAACCGACTGCTCGACAATCTGGTAGCCGATGTCGATCGGACCACCAAAGACTACGGTGCCGCCGTCGTTGTTCAGGAGGAGGGTCGACGGCTGGCCGTTGAAACGGGCCATGATCTCGTTGCCGTCGATCGAAAGGTTGGTCCCCGTGATCGAGCCGAGGACCATCGCGCCTCCGAAACCCGGCTCCACGTCGGGAATGCCGGGAAGTTGGAGCGGCGCGCTCGCGCTGGGCACGCCCACACTCAGCGTGCCGTTGATCAGCACATCACTGTCGACCGTGCACAGCGAGACGCTTTCCCCGGCGAGCAGGTGGCGGGGCTCGAGCACTGTAAAGGCTCCCTCGCCAGCGGGCCGAACTTGAATCTCGAGCCAGGCCTTGTCCCCGGAGAACACCGCACGGCCGAAGTCGAGCTCGGCAACGAAGCCTCCCGCTCGCACTACGATGTCCAGACGATCGATGCGCCCGAACGAGCGGCCGCCGCGCGCCGCGTCGTAGAGCTCGAAAGAGAAGTCGAACCTACCCTCCGCGGCGCTTCCCGCCTGTTGCAATCGCCCCTGATAGTTGAACCCGGTGCCCAGCGAAAATTCCGCTGAATTCTCGGCCTTGGCCGCCGAATGAATGAAGGCCAGGACCAGCGAGCAAAGAATACCGAACTGGCGCGACATCGAGATTCCGTGCATGCAGTTCTCCAGGGACAGCGATGAGGCGGTTCAACGGAGGACATTCAGGGAACTGTGGCACTCCAGGCGCCGCTTTCTCCGGACTCGAAGCCATCCCCGAAGAGCATCGAGCCGCAGAAACAGAGGCTCCCGGCGGGTGTTCTCGGGGCCACAGACGAGGCCCCCGGCGTCAGCAGATAGTCGCCGCCGCGGAGCGCGGCAGGCCTCGCGACTTCGACGGAAAGAACAAAGGCGCCCCCCGCCATGGGGCCCTCCGGCGGACGAGTGGCGTGGCCAGAAGCCCCGAACTCCGGTTCGGAGAGGCTCACGCTCCCTACCGTCGCCAGGCACGCGACGAGGGAGAGCAGGACGAGACCAATTCGGGTCGGAATTTCTGTTCTCAAGCTCCCTCCGGGCCGCGGACGCGCATTCAGACTCTACTCTCACATCCAGTTCCGTCGATTGGCTTCGAAGCAGGCCATCCAGCTGTGGGAGACTCCCGCCTTACCGCGTGCGTCGCCATCCACGAACCGCATCAGGAGGCATCATGAGCCCCTTCGTACACCGCGTCTCGCAAGCAGTCGCTCTCGCCTTCCTCTCCGCCCTGGTCGTGGCGCAGGAACCACCTGCCCATTCGCCGGCGGCGACTGCCGCAAGCCTCCCCCCCGCTGTAGTGCAGATCGCGGCTGCGGTGCAGGCGGCGCCGGAGGATCGGCGCGCGGGCGCGACGGTGCTGGGCTACACCAGCCCCGAGCCGGCAAGTCTCGCGGTGATTTTGCGGCAGGGAAACAACGATCTGTTTTGCCTCGCCGACCGTCCCGGCGATGACAAGTTCAGCGTCGCCTGCTACCACCAGTCGCTCGAGCCGTTCATGAAGCGCGGGCGGGAGCTCGAAGCCCAAGGCGTGACCGGCGACGAACGGATGAAGCGTCGTTGGCAGGAGGCTGACGCCGGCACACTCGCCATGCCCAAGACACCGGCGACGCTCTATGTGCTCACCGGCAAGGGATTCGACGCCGCGGCCGGCAAGGTGATCGACTCTTACCTGCGCTACGTCGTCTAC
>JBDSRU010000399.1:0-3692 GCA_039929145.1 Thermoanaerobaculia bacterium | reverse complement strand
AGATCGACCGCTGCCTCGAGGGTCTGGCGCGCGGCGGCTGCTCCCGGCGCGTCGCCGCGTCCGCGAGCGATGCGCGCGTCGCGCACCGCACTGACGCAGGCGATCGGAGGCAGGACGCCACGCGCGGTTGGCTGAGCGACGGAAGCCGGCGGCGATGGCGCGGCGGCTGGCTGGGCGCCGAGCGCGCCCGGCAGCAACAGAAGCAACGGAGCGATCAGGGCCCTAGGGCAAGAACGGATTTCGCGCACCGGCGCATCCTAGCCGAGCGCACCGGCTCGGGCCGGAGCGTAGCCCGGTGAAACCTTGCCGCCAGGGAAGGCTCGCGACTGCGTGAGCTTCAGGCCCAGCGGACCGTGGACGCCGTCGAAGAGCGTGCGCCTGGCGTCGAGGACGGACGGACGAAATGGAGTCCCTCCGGCATATTCGATTGCCAACCGCGCTGCCTCGGACTGGCCGGTTCACGTCAACCTCCGGGACGAGGCTCGCCGTTTGACGGATAGGGGGGCCGGGCGTAGCCTGTCGGCGTGGTCACCCCCTTTCGGCACCGGCTTGCCCGGCTCGCCGAGCCCTACGTACTCTTCCCGGTTTTCGCGCTTCTCGGGCTCAGCATTCTGTGGGGCGCGACTTACCTGCTCCTTCGGGCCGGGCGCACCAACGTCGAGCGTGCCGCTCTCGCTTCGACGCGCGAGCTCGCCGAGACCTACGAGGCGCAGGTAGTCCGCGCCGTGCGCGAGATCGACCTGACGCTGAAAGCCGTCAAGTACGCCTACGAGAGCGGCGGCGGATCCGCTGTCCTCGAAGATCTCAAGAGTCGTGCGCTTCTGCCGCCCGACCTGCTCTTCGTGGTGAGCATCGCCGACCCCGGTGGCGACATCGTCGCCTCCACGCGGCCGCTCGCAATCAAGAATGTCGCCGACCGTCGGGTCTTCAAGGAGCAGCGCGAGAGCGACACGCTCTCGGTGGGTCAACCCCTCCAGGACTCCGAAACCGGCGAATGGGTCGTTCGCTTCGGTCGCCGGCTGGCAGGCACCGATGGTGCTTTTGCCGGAGTCGCCCTGGTCACCGTCGGCGCGGACTTCTTCGTCAGCGGCTACGAGGAGACGAAGTTGGGCAGTGAGGGCTTGCTGGGAATTCTCGGCGTCGACGGCGTCTTCATCGCGCGGCGCACTGGGGATACCGTGAAAAACGGCGAGAAGGTCGACTACGCGACGACGATGCGAGGCGCCGACCAGGAGGAGATCGGAGTCAGGCTCACGACCAATCCCTGGGACGGGGTGCTGCGCTACACGAGCGCACGGCAGCTCTATGATCTGCCGTTGACCGTCGTCGTCGGGCTTTCGCGCGCCGAACAGCTCGCCAAGACCGACAGCGACGCGCGCGCCCACCTCTGGCGGGCGTCCGCCGGCAGCTTTCTCCTCCTTCTCGTCGTCGCAGCTCTCGGGCGCATGAGCCGGCAACTTGCTCTCAGCCGCAGGCTCGCGGTCGCGGCGCAGGTCGAGCATGCGAAGCAGGTCGAGCATCTCGCCTATCACGACGGTCTCACCGGGCTGCCGAACCGGAGCTTGTTCAGCAAGCTCCTGCACCAGGCCATCCAAGTGGCGCGCCGTCACCGTCGCCAGCTGGCGGTGCTGTTTCTCGACCTGGATCGCTTCAAGCACATCAACGACACGCTGGGGCACGAGGCCGGCGACCAGCTGTTGCAGGAGGTGGCCAAGCGCCTCCGCGCCTGCGTCCGCGAGAGCGACCTGGCGGCCCGGCTGGGCGGCGACGAGTTCGTGGTCATGCTGCCTGAGCTTGCCGAAGCGGGCTACGCCGGCACGGTGGCGCAGAAGATGATCTCCATGCTCGGCAAGCCCTTCGTGCTGCTGGGTCAAGAATTCCGCGTGACGGGAAGCGTCGGTATCGCGACCTATCCCCAGGACGGCGCCGACGAGCAGACGCTGACAAAGAACGCCGACATTGCGATGTACAAGGCGAAAGAACTGGGCAAGAACAACTTCCAGTTCTACTCCCCGGCGATCAACAGCGAGTCCCTGGAACGACTCACTCTCGAATCGAGCCTCCGGCGCGCCCTCGAGAACGATGAATTCATCCTGCACTATCAGGCGAAGCGCGACCTCATGTCAGGCCTCATCACGGGAATGGAGGCGCTGCTGCGCTGGCAGAGTCCTGATCTCGGCCTGATCCCGCCGATGCGGTTCATTCCGATCGCCGAGCAGTCCGGCCTGAGCGCCGCGATCGGCAAGTGGGTGCTGCGAACCGCTTGCGCGCAGAACGTGACGTGGCAGAACGAGGGCCTGCCGCGGCTCAGCATGGCGGTCAATCTGTCGACGCTCCAATTCTTCGATGCCCACTTGCTCGCTGACGTTTCGTCGATTCTCGTCTCCTCCGGTATGGATCCGAAGCTCCTCGAGCTCGAGATCACCGAGGTCATGCTGATGCAAGATGTCCCTCGAACACTGCGCATTCTGACCGCACTGAAGGAGATCGGCGTGCGCATCGCCGTCGACGACTTCGGTCTCGGCTACACGACGCTCACCTCGTTGCAGCAGTTCCCGCTGGACACGATCAAGATCGACCGAACCTTCATTCGCGACGTCGCGAATGTCGCGGAGGACAAAGCCCTGACCGAGGCGATCATCGCGATGGGCAAGTCGCTGAGTGTGACGGTAGTGGCTCAGGGTGTGGAGACCAAGGCGCAAGTCGACTTCCTGCGCGAGCATGCGTGCGACGAACTGCAGGGCTTCTACTTCAACCGTCCGGTCTCGGCGAGTGAGTTCGGCGAGGTGCTGCGCGTGCAGGCCCGCGCGCCCGGGGTCACGGAGATCGCAGCGCACCTCACCGAGAAGCACACCTAGCGCTTTTACTGGTCGGAGACAATTCGGACAGTCTCGTCGGCGAGGGCGCGTTCGATGTAGGCGATGGCGCCTGGATCCTCTGCCACGCGCCGCCGGGCAGTCGGGCCGTCGGGCACCTGAGCCGGCGGCTGACCGCGGCCGGTGAAGATGATCTTCGACCAATGCGCCTTGACCTGAGCCGCTGTCTTGCCGGCGAATCCGCTGTAGAAGGAGTTCCGTACCGCGGAGCCTTCCGGCTGGTCGAGGGGCACGGCCTTTTCACCGCCCGGCAGGCGGTTGAGTTTGCCCAGGAAGAGATCCGCGATCTGGTCGCGAGTGAGCGAGGTGACGGCGCTCTCCCGCGAGACGATCACCACGACGTCGGACTCGGCGCCCCAGAGCACGGCTCCCAGCGCGAGGATGAGTCCTCCGATCAGCGCCGCCTTGAGCTTTCGGATCCGCACGGTCGGCCTCAAAAGACGATGTCGATGGCGATGCTGACGAGGTTGTAGCTCCCGCCAGGCTGGAAACCGGGTTGGAGATTCCCCAGGTTGCCGGCGGAACCGGAACCGAGACGGCTGCTGTCGAACTGCAGCTTGAGGTCGAGAGTCTCCCTGAAATCCCAGCGCACGCCGACCGAGAGACTGTTCTGAGAAGGCTTGGAAGCCAGGAGGTTGTTGAGCGCGGCGTTCAGTGCCGAGGAAATGGGCGCCAGCTCCGGCGGATAGGCCGCGACCGTCAGGCCCGGATCGGAGTGTGGGGGCGGCGACGTCACCGTGGAGTAGGTGAGGAACGGAGTGAACTTGGAGAAGCGGTAGCCGCAGCTCGCGTACCAGGCCGAGCGCGCGCCAATGA
>JBDSRU010000398.1:0-2863 GCA_039929145.1 Thermoanaerobaculia bacterium | reverse complement strand
GCAAGCCCCTACTACGGCCGGATCTACCTCGCCTGGACCGACTTCAACCTGCCCGGGACCCAGATCGTCGAGCGCCACACCGACAACGGCGGCGGAGTCTGGACCGCCCAGCAGTCGATCAGCGCCGCGCTCGGCGGCGCCCCGCAAGGGGCGTGGCCCGCGGTGTCGCCCGACGGCAAGGTCTACGTCGCCTGGGTCGACCGCGCTTCGAACGCCGTCATCAGCATGCAGGTCGTGCGCTCGAACGACGGCGGCGGGACCTGGAGCGCGGTGGCGGTTCAGCCGGCGGTCGACGTCGTGAACCCGCGCGATGCCGCCGCCTCGTCGACCTGCGGGCGCACGGCGCTCAACGGCAACCTCCGCTACCTGCCGTCGCCACAGATCGCGGTCGGCCCGGACCTCGCCCTGCACATCGTCTACACACGCGATCCCAACGCCCAGGGAACGGGTGACGCCTCGAACGTCTACTACCGCCGCTCGACCACCTTCGGCGACTCCTGGGGCCCCGAGGTGCAGCTGAACGACGACGTCACCCTGAGCGACCAATTCTTCGCCGCGCTCTCGGTCGGATCGACGAACTTCATCGGCGTCGGCTGGTACGACCGGCGCGAAGACCCGGCGAACATCCGCTACAACTACTACGCGACCACTTCCTACGACGGCGGGCAGACCTGGCAGCCGAACGTCAAGGTCTCGGATGTGGACTCGGGAATCGTTCTCGACACCGGTCTCGCCACCTGCTACCACGGTGACTACGACACCCACGTGCAAACGGCCAGCGCCATCCTCCGGCAGTGGGCGGACGATCGGCCGGACGGCACGGCCTCCAACAACTCGAACGCCTACGTCGATTCGGAGCCCGTCTCGACCGACTTCCTCGTCCTCTCGGCCGACGCCTCCGAGACCATCTGCGCCGGCACTCCGGCGTCGTATCCGCTCACGATCCCGCAGTTCCAGTCGTTCTCGGAGCAGGTGACCCTGTCTTCGACGGGCGCCCCCGCCGGCACGACGGCGGGCTTCGGCACGAATCCGGTGACGCCGCCAGGGACCTCGACCTTCAACCTCGGCAACACCGGCGCGGTTCCTTTCGGCAGCTACACGATCACCGTGACCGGCACCTCCAGTCCGAGCAATTTCGTGCACTCTTCCAACCTCTCGCTTGCAGTTTTCACTCTGGCCGGCGGTACTCCGACCCTCACCGCTCCGGGAAACGGCGACGTGAACGTCATCCTGCTACCCCAACTGTCGTGGGCGGCGGCGACCCAGGCGGCGACCTATGAGATCGACGTCGCGACCGACGGCGCCTTCACCAATATCGTCTATACCCAGCCCGGAATCACCGGGACTTCGCATACTCTGACTACGCCGCTCCAGCCGGTTACCGCCTATAGCTGGCGGGTGCGTTCGACGAACGTCTGCGGCACCGGCACGAACTCGGCCACCTTCGCGTTCACGACCCGCGCCATTCCGCCGACGCTGGTGGTCGACGACGACGACAACGGTCCGGACGTGCTCACCACGTTCTCCACCATGCTCGCGACCGCGACCGAGGACTTCGACGTCTGGGACACAGGCAACAGCGACAACGAGCCCTCGGCTGCGCAGCTCGCGCCTTACAAGCGCGTGATCTGGTTCAGCGGCGACGAGTTCGGCGGCGCGGCGGGTCCGGGAGCGGCCGGCGAAGCGGCGCTCACCACCTGGCTTTCCACCAACAGCGGAAACTGCCTGATCCTCGACAGCCAGGACTATCTCTTCGATCGCGACATCACGACCTTCGGCACGAACTTCCTCGGCATCGCCACGAAGACCGATGACGTGGGCCACACGAGTGCGACCGGGCGGAACTTCTTCACCCAGAACGGCGTCAGCGCACTCTCGTTCCCGTTCACGAATTACGCCGACAACGTGACGACGACGGCGGGTACCCTCGCTGCGTTCAATGGTACCGGCGGGACCTCGGCGGGCGTCGGGGTGATCTATCGCGACAACGTGAGCTGGAAGACGATGCTGTTCACCATCGCTATCGAGGGCTTTCCGGCGCCGACCCGGCAGGCGGTGTTCGATCGCGCGCTCGCGCTCTGCGACGCCATCTTCCAGGACGGTTTCGACACCGGCGCCTCTACCCGCTGGAGCGCCACCCTTCCCTAGGACTCAGCCGGGCTTTCGCTGACCTGGTTCGCCCGCCGTCGCCCCCGCAGTTTCGGGGTGGGCGGCGGCGAGCGCGGCGATCGGCGCCGGGTCGAAGGCGTTCGTCGGCGGTCGCGCCTGCCGCAGTTCCAGGACTTCACCCGGGGAGTGAGCCTCGCCGCGCGGCTTCCGCGCGTACTGTGCATGAGAACGCCTTCGCGCACCGCAGCCTCGCCAGCTGCCCGCAGAATCGCCCTCGCCCTGCTGGTGACGGTCGTCTCGCCCTTGATCGTCTCGCCACCGGCGGTCCTCGCCGCAAGCTCCGTCGGCCTCTCTTCGGTCCGCGCACGCGGCATCGCCAACTTCGAGCTCGCCGGCGATTTTCCCGAGGCCGAGGAGGACTTCGGCCACGCCTTCGCCACCGGCGATTTCAACGGCGACGGGGTCGAGGACCTCGCCACCGGGATTCCCAACGATGACGGGGTGGCGAACATCGAGCAGAACATCGGAGCGGTCTATGTCCAGCTCGGCGTGAGCGGGGTGGGAATCGCGCCTCCCGGAAACGCCTTCCTGCTCGACCAGGAGGTCGGCCCCGACCTGTCGCTGGACGACGAGCACTTCGGCTGGGCGCTCGCCTCCGGCGACTTCAACGATGACGGCTTCGCCGACCTCGCGGTCGGCGTTCCGGGAAACCGGGTCGGTGGCGTCGCCACCGGAGGCGTCCAGGTGTACTACG
>JBDSRU010000397.1:0-7093 GCA_039929145.1 Thermoanaerobaculia bacterium | reverse complement strand
CGTCGAAGTTCCATCGGTCCGCCACAGAGCGCACCCGGAAGCCGTCGCCGACAGGAAGAGCAAGGAATCGCTCGCGCGACCCACGGATCGCACCGCGCAGGACGCCTCTCCTGCAGCGCAAAAAATGCCAATTTCGGTGGTGGTCGCACTTGTACCTCCGGTGGCCACCAGCCGCGTTTCGTACTTGGCGCCCGCGCCGGGCGGCACCGGAACGGTCGCCCAGAAGATGGCCTTGCCCCCAACGGTGAACTCCCCGGTCCACGAGAAGGGCGAGACATACGAGCCCCCCGGAAAGGTCATCAGCGCTGCGGGAACTTCCTCGTTGGCATCGATGGTCCAGATGGCAGCCGCGTCGAGGTCCACAGCCGGAAAGACGACTCTGCCAGCAAGGTTGGCGTAGCCGGGGGCAACAAGCATGTACGGCTCAACCGCGAGGTCGGGAAAGACCCGGGTGCCTGCAGGAGTTCCATCGGTATACCCGAAGTGCGGCCCGGTCGCGGTGTAGAACGTTCGAAAGTAGACGCGCGGGCCTACCGCCAGCATGTAGCTCGGCCACAGGTTCGGTTCGTCCGGTACGGAGGCGACAACTTTAGATGTCCCTTCTGTCGTCCCATCCGTGGCCCAGATTCCGTAGTCGGCATTGGCTAGCTGAAGACTGAATATCAACCTGTCACCCAGCCTGGCAAAGGCCTGCAGAGCATTGTGGTAGTAGGGGTCCACCCCGAGATCCTTCACCATGCGCGCTCCAGCCGGAGCGCCGTCGGTCGACCAGAGCTCCGCCTCATAGCCGCCGGTGACCGGCCGCTCGAGCCAGAAGAGAATCCGGCCGTCGACACTGCGGCTCTCGCAGGCGCGCGGCTCGAACCAGAACGGAGCGAGGAACGAGTACTCCATCGACCACCGTGCCAGGACTACCGTGCCCGGACTCGTGCCGTCGCTGCGCCAAAGCGCGAGCCCGCCGGCGTCGGAATTCCAGAAGTACCAGGTACGGCCGGAAAAGCAGATCCCGAAGTCCTGGTTGTAGTAGCCGTTCTGGACAAGACCGGTGACAGGAACGGTTCCCGACTCCGTGCCGTCGGTCGCCCAGAGGCCCGGAGCCATCGAAGTCTCGTTCACCCAGAAGGGAACCCAATCGGTGAGCGTCTCCTCCATCCGGACGACAGATTCGGCTCCGAGGTCGGACACTTGGGAGGGATTGATGTCGCGAACCAGAGCCACTTCTCCGGGCTCCGGCAAGGCGGCGAGAGACGTCTGAGAAATCGCCCCGAGCAGCAGCATCGCAAGCGTTCGCTTCATCTCCCAACTCTATTGCATCGCATACAAGGTCCCAACGGAAGCTGGAGCGACCCGGGTGAGGCGGTCGTAGTGAACCTGGCCCTCGCTCCGTCAGTCCTGCTCATAGCTCCGTTCAGACCGATCCCGACGGCGACGGCGACCCGACAAGCAAAGACGATCCGACGGTCTTCACCGTCGGCGTCTCGGTGCTCGAGATCCCGACCCTGGACGGGTGGGGGCTCGCGCTACTGCTCTCGGCGCTACTCGCGGCGGCGTTTTTCGCGCTGCGCCGCAGTCGAGCCCGGTGAGATAGTTGCGCTAGCGCTTGTCACCGAGCGCCAGCAAATTCGCGAACAAGCGGTAGGCGCCCGGGACGCCGGCAGGAAGCTCTCTGAAAAAGGCCAGGCCGGTGTAGACGTAGCTGCCCTTGCCCAGGTTCGCCACCAGCAGGCCGCCCTGCTGCGCCGGCTGGTCGGGATCCTGGAACTCGAGGAGCGGCGTGTAGGCGGCGTCCCAGGTGCCCGGCATGTAGAGCGCGCGCTCCTGCACCCAGCCGTCCCAGTCCGCGGCGACGATCCGGTTCGGAGTCGTGAAGACGGGATGATCCGCGCGGAGAATTTTCGCCGCCGCGGTCTCGTCGGTAATCCGGCCGTGCGGGCGCGCGATTTCGAGCGGATACGGCGCGTACTTGCCGTCGATGAACGGGTACTGCTGATACTGCACGATCATCCGGCCACCGGCACGCACGTACTCGAGCAGCCGGCCGTTCGCCTTCTGTAGCGCGCTGTCGGTTTCGTAGGCGCGGCTGCCGATGACGATGACGTCGAAGCGCGCGAGGTCGCCGTAATCGAGATCGGCGGCAGTGAGCAAGGAGACCGGCAGCCCGATCTCGTCGAGCAGACCCGGCACCTTGTCCGAGGCGCCGAGGACGTAGCCGATGCGCTGAAGGGCAGGCAGCGCGATGTCGGCCCGCACCAGATCGAAGCCGTCGCCACCGCGCAGCGGCATCGGCGGCACATGCGAGTAATCGAGAAGCGGCGCGGCTGGCCTCGCCTGCTCGCCGTCGTCCGTCGTCACCTCAGCGACGAGATGGATGCGCGGCTTTCGCGCTGCCGGGCAATCAGGGGCCGGGATGCGGAGGCTCGCCGTGCCGCGCGGCTCGGCGATGCGGAACGGTGTCAGGACTTCCCGGCGCTCGCCGCAGTCGGCGGCGAACGACAACTCTCCTCGCAGCGGACGCGCGAGATGGGAGGCGAGATCGATGGTGATCTCCGGCGCCGGACCACCGCGCGCCCAGACCACCACTTCGGGTGCAACGTGAACCTCGAGGCGCGGCACGACGGCGAGCGGCCGGCGGATCTCGCCGCGCGCCTGATCGGCGTAGCGGTAGACCGCCTCGCGCTCGAAAGAGAGCCGCCGTCCCGCGATCTCGAGCTCGATGTGCCCGGCTAGCGCCGGGGCTCCGAACGGTTCGCCGCGTTCGTCGTCGGCGGCGGCAGTCCAGTCGTAGAGGGCGTCGAGCCGGGGGCGGTTGAGGAAATACGGCCGGGTTGTCGCGGCGTCGGACGCCATGGTCAGCGCCCGTTCGACGTTGAGGAGCGCGCCAGAGGCGAGCTCGTGGCGCTCCGCGACGCCTTCTCCCAGGTCCGCAGCCGCCACGAGTCCTGCGCCGCGGGCGCTCCACTGCCGGAGAGCGAGAAACACGGGCTGCGCACCTGCATTCCAGATCACCAGCGTGAGCTTCACCGGCTCGCCCGGTACGAGTTCTGCCACGTCGGCGAAGGCGTCGACCGCAACCCCGCTCGCCACCAGGAGCGCCTGCTCGCCAATCGCGATCTTCTCCGCGATGAGTGCCGCGACCGGCGCCACTTCGGCAAGCTGGCTCCCGACGCAGGCCGCACGCGCCGCGTCGAGCTCCGCCAGAGATCGAGCGAGCGGTGCGACGACCGCTCCCGCGTTCTCCGGCCGCAGCGTGGCGCGCGCTGCGGCGATCTCGGCACTGGCGCGTTCCAGGTGCCCACGCACCGCGGCGCGCAACGGACCTTCGCCGAGCGTCGCGGCGATACCGGCGAGAGAGGTATCGATGCCGGCGAAGAGGTCGTCGCCGTTGGCTCCGCCGGGTCCTTCGACGAACGTGTACTTGCCGTCGCGCGGTCCGAGCTCGAGGAGTCGACCCATGTCCTGCGAGCGATGCTGGCTGCGCGACTTCATCGCCACCTGCTGGATCGACAGGCCCGTCCACGGGTCGATGCCACCGAGGGTGCGCGAGACGGTCGCCGTTTCGGGCGCGAACCAGGCAGCGCGATAGAGCGCCGTCGCCTTCCACGGCGCATCCATTCCGGCTTCGAGCTCCGGCGACGCGAGCGGCTCCGCCGAATGCGCGAAGGCGGCGAAGGCGGTGTGGCCGGCCGCCTGGTGCTGGCCGTGACCGCCCGAGCCGTCGTCGCCGAAGACCGAGAGAATGACCTGCGGCCTGAAGCGGCGGATGATGCGCACGGCATCCGCCAGCAGGACGTCCTCCGGCCACTTGCCCAGCGTCTCCGGCAGCGATCGTGTGTAGCCGAAGTCATAGGCGCGGGTGAAGTACTGGCGCGCGCCGTCGATGCCGCGCGCCGCGAGGAGCTCCTCGGTGCGGAGGACTCCCAGAGCCTCGCCCAGGTCGGGGCCGATCAGGTTCTGCCCACCCTCGCCGCGCGACAGAGAGAGGTAGGCCGCCTCGCCGCCGAGCTCGCGCGACACCAGCGCCAGGGCCGAGGTGTCCTCGTCGTCCGGATGCGCGCCGATGACGAGCAGCCGGCGGTGCGTCGCGAGCTTGGCGAGCGCGCGGTCGAGCGCCGCGTAGCCGCCTGTACCCGCGGGTTCGTAGACCGACGGCAGGACGTTCGCGGAAGTGGCGGTTGCCGGACTCGTCCGCAGGAGCGTGACGACGACGGCGAGAAGGACGAGAGCGGCGGGGGAACGATTCGAGCGCAGCGACATGCCGCATTCTAGCCACGTCCCGCCGTCGGGCCTGGGTTAGGATCGCCCCCGCCTCGTCCCCATGGGCAGAGGCCGCTCAGGGCCCCGTGTCTCGCTTCTCTGGAGAAATTTCATGCCGAAAGCCGCGCTCGCCTCGCTCCTTCTCGTCGTTTTCCTGTCGGCGGCTCCGTCCGCCGCCAGCGAAGCGGGCGGTGCCTACGGCAAGGTGTCACTCGCGAACTCCGGCGTGGCTGCCGCCCAGAGCGATTTCACATCCGGCCTCGCCCTTCTCCACGACTTCGAGTACCTCGCCGCGGCCGATGCCTTCCGGCGGGCGCAGGCCACCGATCCCGCCTTCGCCCTCGCCTATTGGGGGGAGGCGATGACGTACACGCATCCGGTCTGGAAGCAGCAGGACCTCGAAGCGGCGAGATCGGTCCTGAAACGCCTCGCCCCCACGGCCGCCGAACGCCGGACCAAGGCATTGACGGAGAGCGAGAAGGCCTGGCTCGACGCCGTGGAGACCCTCTATGGCGAGGGCACCAAGGAGGAGCGCGACCGGCTGTATGCGGACGCGATGGCACGCCTCTACGCGCGCTTCCCGGCGGAACCCGAGGCCGCCGCCTTCTACGGCCTCGCGCTCCTCGGGACGGCGCATGCCGGCCGCGACGCTTCCACCTACATGCGCGCCGCCGGCATCCTCGAGGGGGCCTGGATCGAGCATCGCGATCACCCCGGTCTCTTGCACTACCTGATCCATTGCTACGACGACCCGACGCACGCCCCGCTCGGCCTGCGTGCCGCGCGCCTCTACGCCAGCGTCGCACCCGATGCCGGCCATGCGGTGCATATGACGTCCCACATCTTCCTCGCCCTCGGACTCTGGCGTGAGACCGTCGACACCAACATCGCGGCGATCGCCGCGGTGAACCGGATGCGCGCCGCTCAGGGCAAAGACCCGGCGCACTGCGGCCACTACTTCGCCTGGCTCGAGTACGCGCACCTGCAGCTGGGCGAAGTCGACGCCGCGCGCGAGGTGCTCGCCGGCTGTCGCGCTGCCGCCGCCCTCGAAATCGCCCAGGCCGACACCGGCCATGCGATGGATTCCGACGAAACCCTCGGCGGTGCCTTCGCCAGCATGCGCCTCGTCTACCTCCTCGAGAGCTCCGACTGGCAGGGCGAGCCGGCCTCCTGGCCGCTGCCGCCGGTCGCGGGACCGAACGCCCGGCTCGACTTCGCCTTCGCCCGCGCCCTGGGAGCGATCGCTCTGGGCAGTGCAGAGGAAACCCGGCTCGCGCTCGCCGACCTTGAGACCGTCGGACGAGAAGTGATCGCCATCGAAAGCGCGAAGAACGAGCTCAATCCGAGCAACCGCGTGCGCCCCGAGATCTTCCTGCTCGAGGCGCGGGCGGCGCTCGCCGAAAAGAGCGGCGATCTCGCAAGCGCCGAGCGTCAGCTCCGCGAAGCGACGGTGCTCGAGGATGCCCTGCCGATTGCCTTCGGACCGCCGGCGATCGAGAAGCCGACGCATGAGCTGTTGGGCGAGTTTCTCCTCCGCCGGAACCGCACCGCCGAAGCCCGCGCCGAGCTCGAGCGCGCCCAAGCGCTCGCCCCAGGCCGCCGCGCCGCCTTGCGCGGGCTCGTGGCAGCCGCCCCTTGAGCGCGAGCGTTTCGAAAGGCCCGGTCGCGCTTCCGTGAGCTGCGCGGGGCCGCCTCCCTCCCGCAGAGCGGCACTTCCCGTAAGGGAGTAGGATGGCTTCGAAGTCCAGGACGCCGAGGCTGAGCCTCGACCGTCGACTCGCAGTCTCTTCTCCGCGCTTGCGCCCTGGATCCAGGCCCAAGAGATGGCCAAGCAGTACCGATTCCGCTTCATCGAGAAGCTCTCTCTCCGCCGGGCGATCATGATGCTGGCGCTTTCCACCCTTGCGCTGCCTGCCGTTCGCGGCGACGATGCGCCGCGCGTCAAGTTCGAGTTCAACGGCTACGCCACGCTGGGTTTCGTTCACTCCGACGAGGATCAGGCCGACTTTCTCGGCAGCCTGCTCCTCGAGAGGGGCGCCGGATATTCGAGATCCTGGAGCGCCGAAGTGGACAGTCGGGTTGGCGCGCAGCTCTCGGCCACCTTCAACTCCGCCCTCTCTGCCGTGGTTCAGGTCGTCGCCGAACAGGCGGCGGACGGCGAGTACACGCCGCATCTCGAATGGGCGAACCTCAAGTATCAGGTGTCGCCCGACACCAGCGTACGCGTCGGTCGCATCGTCCTGCCCAGCTTCCTGGTCTCTGACTACCGCAAGGTCGGCTACGCCAATCCCTGGGTGCGCCCGCCGAACGAGGTCTACTCGCTGGTGCCGATCACCACCAGCGACGGCATCGACGGCAGTTTTCGCTGGCTCGCCGGCAGTTTCTCGAACACGATCCAGGCGTACATCGGCCAGGGGGACCTCGAAATCCCTGGCGGCGGAACGGCCAAGGGTCGCGACTCTCTGGGCTTCGCGGCGACAACGGAATACAGCGACTGGACCGCCCGTGTGGCGTACCAGCAGACGCGCCTGTACATCGACACCATCCACACGCTGTTCGACGCCTTCCGGCAATTCGGACCCGAGGGCATCGCCCTCGCCGAAGAGTACGATTCGGACGGCGGGCGTTTCCAGTTCTACGCTGCCGGTCTCCAGTACGAGCCGGGCAACTGGTTCCTGATGGCCGAGTGGGGCGGCAGCGAGAGCGCTTCGGTCATTGGCGCGCGCTCGGCCTGGTACGCGAGCTGCGGCTACCGCTTCTCCAAGTTCACTCCGTTCCTCACCTACTCCACGGTGACGTCGCCGCCCCCACACTCCGATCCGGGCCTGACGGTCGCGGC
>JBDSRU010000396.1:0-4179 GCA_039929145.1 Thermoanaerobaculia bacterium | reverse complement strand
CGATCGAGCCGGAGGCGGCGGCCGACCGGGTCGCCGCGATGTGCGAGCAACTCCTCGCCAACACGGTCGTCGAGGAGTACGCGATCGAGATCGTCGGCGAAGCGCCTGCCGGCGCGAAGCCTTCCGGCGAAGCGACCGCTGGCGCGAAGCCTGGCGGCGCCGCGCCCGCCGGCACGAGGAAGTCGTCGTGAAGTGCGGCGTCGTCCTCTTCCCCGGATCGAACTGCGACCACGACGTCTACCACGTGCTGAAGCACGTGCTGGAACAGGAAGTGGTCTATCTCTGGCATGAGGAGACGACGCTCAAAGGCTGCGACTTCATCGTCCTGCCGGGCGGCTGGTCCTACGGCGATTACCTGCGGGGCGGCGCCATGGCGGCGCTCTCTCCGGTCATGCAGTCGGTGCGCGAGCACGCCGCGCGCGGCGGCCCGGTGCTCGGTATCTGCAACGGCTTCCAGGTGCTCACCGAGGCGGGTCTGCTGCCGGGTGCGCTGCGGCGCAACCGCGGTCTGAAGTTCGAATGTCGCGACACCTACCTGAGAGTCGAGCGCAACGACCTCGACTTCACCAGCTGCTACCGTCAGGGCCAGATCTTGCGCCTGCCGATCGCTCACGGCGAAGGCAACTACGAGCACTTCCCCGTCGAGCTCGACCGCCTGGAGGCGAATCGCCAAGTCGTCTTCCGTTACGTTTCGCCGGCGGGTGAGGACGACGACAGCTGGAACGCCAACGGTTCGGCACGGGCGATCGCCGGCATCGTCAACGAAGGCGGCAACGTCCTCGGTCTGATGCCCCATCCCGAGCGCTGCGCCGAGGAGGTGCTCGGCAACATGGACGGCCTCGGCCTCTTTCAGGGAATCGTGCAGCCGGCGGCGCGCCTGGTGGGCGCCGCAAGGTGAGCGCGATGACACCGTCTGCGACCCCGGCCGCGGTGGCCGAGCCGATCGTCACCGCAGAGCTCGCCCGCGAACACGGGCTGACCGGTGAGGAGTTCGCGCGCCTCGAGGGCTTCCTCGGACGCAAGCCGACGTTCACCGAGCTCGGCATCACGTCGGCGCTGTGGTCCGAGCACTGTTCCTACAAGTCTTCCAAGGTCTATCTACGCGAGTTCCCGACCTCGGGTCCGCGAGTGCTGCAGGGGCCCGGCGAGAATGCCGGCGTAGTCGAGATCGGGCACGGCTGGGTGGCGGTTTTCAAGATGGAGAGCCACAACCACCCGAGCTTCATCGAGCCCTTCCAGGGCGCCGCGACCGGCGTCGGCGGGATTCTGCGCGACATCTTCACCATGGGCGCGCGACCGATCGCCTGCATGGACTCGCTCTCTTTCGGCGAGCTCGACGCGCCGCGCATGCGCTCGCTGGTGGATGGCGTGGTGCGCGGCATCGGCACCTACGGCAACTGCATGGGGATTCCGACCGTCGGGGGAGAGACCCGCTTTCACGCCGGCTACAACCAGAACATCTTGGTCAATGCATTCGCCCTGGGCGTCGCCCGCCGCGAACGCATCTTCAAGGCGAAGGCCTCCGGGCCGGGAAATCCGATTCTCTACGCCGGTAGCCGCACCGGGCGCGACGGCATCCACGGGGCCTCGATGGCTTCGGAGTCGTTTGACTCCGAGAGCGCGAAGAAGAAGCCGACAGTGCAGGTTGGCGATCCGTTCGTCGAGAAGATCCTGCTCGAGGCCTGCCTGGAGGCGATGCGATCGACCGCGATCGTCGCAATTCAGGACATGGGCGCCGCCGGTCTCACGAGCTCTATCTTCGAGATGGCTTCGCGCGGCCAGGTGGGCTTCGTCCTCGACCTCGACAAGGTGCCGCTGCGTGAGCCGGGGCTTTCGGCCTACGAAATGATGCTCTCGGAGTCGCAGGAGCGCATGGTTCTGGTGGTGAAGCGCGGCCGCGAGGATGAGATCGCCAAGGTCTACCGCAAGTGGGGTCTCGAAGTCGCGACGGTCGGCGAGCTGCGTTCCGGCTCGCGCGCCGAGATCCGCCATCGCGGGCAGGTCGCGGCCGAGATGCCGATCGGTCCGCTCACCGACGACGCGCCGGTGTACGAGCGTCCGGTTGCCATCCCCGCCGACCTCGCGCGCCGTCAGCGGGCGCCAGAGGTTCCGCCGGTCGAAAATCCGACCGCCACGCTCGAGGCTCTCCTCGCCACTCCCGAGCTCGCGAGCAAGGAGTGGATCTGGCGTCAGTACGACCACACCGTGCGCACCAATACCGTGATCGGACCGGGCGGCGACGCCGCGGTACTGCGCCTCAAAGGTACCCCTTCCGGGCTCGCCATGACCTCCGACGTCAATCCGGTCTACTGCGGGCTCGATCCGCGCCGGGGCGGCATGCAGGCGGTAGCCGAGGCGGTGCGCAACCTCGCCTGCGTCGGCGCGGAACCGGTCGGAGTCTCCGACTGCCTCAACTTCGGCAACCCCGAGAATCCCGAAATCCTCTGGCAGTTCCGCGAAGCGGTGCGGGGTATCTCCGAGGCCTGCCGGGCATTCGCAGTGCCGGTGATCTCGGGCAACGTTTCGCTCTACAACGAAACCGAGGGGCGCTCGATCCCGCCGACTCCGACGGTGGCGATGGTCGGCGTGATCGACAATCTGGGCGAGATGCCGGTGGCACACTTCCGCAAGGCCGGCGACCGCATCGTGCTGCTCGGCAAGGACCGCTCCGAGTTCGGTGGCTCGGTCTACCTGCGGCTGCTCCACGGCATCGAGCAGGGCATGCCGCCGGCGGTCGATCTCGACGCCGAGGCGCGGCTGGCGCGCCTGCTGCGGCAGGCGATCGCAGGAAGCGCCGTGCACACCGCGCACGACCTCTCTGAAGGCGGTCTGGCGATGGCGCTAGCCGAGGCCTGCATCGGAGGCTTTGGCGGAGGAGCGACGGGCGGGGCCGGACTCGGCGCCCGCCTGAAAGTCGATCTCTCGCCGCTCGACCTCTTCTCGGAGAGTCAGGGACGGGCGCTCGTCGCCGTCGCTCCGGCCCGCCTGGAGCGCCTGATGCATCTCGCGGAAGACAATGGTGTGTCGGCGCAGGAAGTCGGCGAGGTCGGTGGCAGCGAGCTCGTCATCGCGGCCGACGGCGTCACCCTCTCTTCGCCGGTCGCGCGGCTGCACGAGATCTGGTCGACGGCCTTGCCGAAGGCGCTGGGCTTCTAGAAACTGTAGCGGGCGGAAGAGGACTGGGGAGCGAACGGACCATGTGCGGCATCTTCGGTATCGACAACGCGGACGACGCGGCGAATCTCGCCTACCTCGGTCTTTACGCCCTGCAGCACCGCGGCCAGGAGAGCTCCGGCATCTGTGCCTGGGACGGTGAGCGCCTGCACGTCGAACGCGGGATGGGGCACGTCGCGGAGATCTTTCCCGACAAGGTGCTGGCGCGCTTGCCGGGACGCCGGGCGATGGGGCATACGCGCTACTCGACGGCGGGCTCGTCCGTGGTCGCCAACGCCCAGCCGATCGTGGTCAAGACCTCGATGGGGCCGGTCGGCATCGTGCACAACGGCAACCTCACCAACGCCGCCGCGATCCGCGACCAGCTCGAGTCCGCGGGTTCGATCTTTCAGACCACCAGCGACACCGAGGTCATCCTGCATCTCATGGCGCGCAACCCGCGCGCCGATGTCGTCGAGTCGCTGATGGTGGCGCTGGCGGAGGTCGAAGGGGCTTATTCGCTGATCCTCATCACGGACACCTGCCTGATCGCGGCGCGCGATCCGCACGGTTTCCGCCCACTGGCGATCGCCGAGTTGAACGGCTTCTACTGCTTCGCTTCGGAGTCGTGCGCCTTCGATCTCCTGGGAGCGAAGAGGCTTCGCGAGCTCGAGCCGGGGGAGGTCGCGGTTTCGCGCGGCGAGCAGTTGGAGTCGTTTCGCTTGACGCAGAAGGCCGCGCCCTCGCGCTGCCTCTTCGAGCACGTCTATTTCGCCCGCCCCGACAGCGTCGTCTTCGGCGACTCAGTGGCCGAAGTCCGCCGCCGCCTGGGTGCCCAGCTGGCCCGCGAGGCGCCAGCCGTCGCCGACATCGTGGTGCCGGTTCCCGACAGCGGCAATTACGCGGCGCTGGGCTATAGCCGCGAGTCCGGATTGCCGTTCGAGCTCGGCATGACGCGTAACCAGTACGTCGGCCGCACCTTCATCGAGCCCAAGCAGTCGATCCGCAACTTCGGCGTCAAGGTGA
>JBDSRU010000395.1:0-2555 GCA_039929145.1 Thermoanaerobaculia bacterium | reverse complement strand
GCGACATCAAGGACCTCGTCCTCCTCGACGTGACTCCGTTGTCGCTCGGCATCGAGACCCACGGCGGGCTGTTCGTGAGGCTCATCGAGCGCAACGCCACCATCCCGACCAAGAACGCGCAGATCTTCACCACCGTCGTCGACAACCAGGACACAGTCGAAGTGCACGTGCTGCAGGGCGAACGCGAAATCGCCACCGAGAATCGCTCTCTCGGGCGTTTCGAGCTCGTTGGAATCCCACCGGCGCCGCGCGGCGTGCCGCAGATCGAAGTGACTTTCGCGATCGATTCCAACGGCATCGTGAGCGTCTCGGCGCGTGACGTGGCGACCAACCAGTCGCAGACCATCCAGATCAACCCGGCCGGCGGGCTCTCGAAGGACGAAATCGACCGCCTGGTGACCGAAGCTGACCAGTTCGCCCAGGCGGACGCCCAGAAGCGCGAGTTGCGTCGCCTCAAGAACCGTATCGAGGGGCTCATCTACACCAACGAGAAAGTCCTCTCCCAGTTCAGCGACAGCCTGCCCGAGAAGGATCGCAAGCGCAGCTCTGAGACGCTGTTGCGCGCCCGCATGGCGCTCACCAGCGATACGCGCGCCGACCTCGAAACCGTCCTCTTCGACCTCAACTCAGCGTCGCGCACGCTCTCCGAGTTGATGATGAGCCGGGTCGGCGAAACCGGCAGCGCTGGCATGAAGGTTTAGAGGATGGCGACAGCTGAACGCGCCCAGCGCGACTACTACGAGATTCTCGGAGTCGAGCGGTCCGCTTCCGAGAAGGAGATCAAGGCCGCCTATCGCAAGCTGGCCCTGCTTCACCATCCGGACAAGAACCCTGGCGACAAGAGCGCGGAAGAGCTCTTCAAGCAGGCGGCAGAGGCCTACTCGGTGTTGTCGGATGCGGAGAAGCGCCAGCGCTACGATCAGTTCGGGCGCCAGGGTGCCCCCTCTTTCGAGGGCGGATTCGATCCTTCGACTTTCTCGGACTTCTCCGACATCCTGGGCGACCTTTTCGGTTTCGCGGGTGGCGGCCGTGGCGGCCGGGGCGGCCGGAGCCAGGCCAGCCCCGGTGCCGACCTGCGCTACGACCTCGAGATCGGCTTCGTGGAGGCGGCGTTCGGGGTCACCAAGAGCCTCAAGGTGCCACGGCTCGAAGGTTGCGAGACCTGTGGCGGCAGCGGCGCCGCCGAGGGCAGCACGCCGGAACGCTGCTCGGGATGCGGCGGCCGCGGGCAGGTCCACTACTCGCAGGGCTTCTTCACGCTCGCCCGCACCTGTCCGCGCTGCGGCGGGGAGGGCGTCACGATCACCGACCCGTGCAAGGAGTGTCGCGGCGAGGGGCGGGTGGAGATGCTGCGAACTCTCGAAGTGAAGATTCCCCGCGGCGTCGACCATGGCGCCCGCCTGCGACTGGTCGGCGAGGGTGAGCACGGTCGCCGTGGCGGCGGTCGCGGCGATCTCTATGTCGTTCTTTCGGTCGCGGCGCACGAGAAGTTCGAGCGTGACGGTTTCAACGTGCTCTCCGAGGTCGAGGTCGGCTACGCCCAGGCGGTGCTCGGTGCGGAGATCGAGGTCGAAACGCTGCACGGCAAGCAGGACCTGGTCATTCCGGCCGGCACCCACCACGGCGAGCAGTTCCGCCTCAAGGGCAAGGGCGTCGATCGCCTCGGCGGCTCGGGACGTGGAGACCACATCGCGCTTGCGGCGATTCGTGTGCCGGCGCCGGGAGATGTGAGCGACGAGCAACGCGACCTGCTGCGCAAGCTGGCGGAGCTCGAGGGCCGGCCGGTGAAGGAGGAGCGCGGCGTCCTCCATCGCGTTCGCGACCTGTTCGGCGGATGAGCGAAACGCCTGCCAGCCGGTATCACCGGCTGCGCATCCGCGTTCCCAGCGATCCGGAAGAGCTCGAGGAAATCGTCGCTGCCTGGCTCTGGGAGCAGGGCACGGCGGGAATCGAGTTTCAGGCTGGAGCGGCAGGCGAGTCCGTTCTGGTGGCGACTTTCGAAGCGGAAAAGCTTCCGGTAAAGGGAGATCTTCGAGATCTCGGGGCGCTGGTGCCGGGTTGTGACGTCGTCGACTTCGGCGCCGTCGAGGACAAGGACTGGCTCGCGGCGTGGCGGGATGCTGCCGGGCCGATTTCCCTGGGCTCCCGCCTCGTCGTCGACCCGCGGGAATGGGAGATCCCTGTCGCAGCCATGCCGGGGACGCTGCGCGGCGGGTCCGGCGCCACGGGCACAAGCGGGGAGCGATTCGTCCTAGCCATCCCGGCGCGGACGGCTTTCGGTGTCGGCAGCCACGAGTCGACACGGCTCGCCTATGAGTTGCTCGAGGCGACACCGCTCGCCGGGAAACGTGTTCTGGACGTGGGCTGCGGTTCTGGCATCCTGGCCATGGCGGCGCTTCTCCTCGGCGCCCGCGCGGCAGTCGGCTTCGATTTCGACCCGTCGGCGGGTCTCCTCGCCGGCCAGTACGCCCGGTACAACTGCTTGGCGCCGGCCTTCTTCACCGGCACCGTCGCAGCCCTGGCCAAACCGGCAAGCGCCGCGGCACGGTTCGAGG
>JBDSRU010000394.1:0-3661 GCA_039929145.1 Thermoanaerobaculia bacterium | reverse complement strand
ACCATCTTCGGTCGCGGCTTCGACGAACCGGTCGCCGTAACCATGGGTCAGCATGCCCAGCAGGTGCTCTCGGTATCGGGCAGCGAAATCGTGGTGCGGACCGTACCGATCGTGGTCACGGGATGCGCGGACGTGACAGGACCGACGGCGGTGGTCAACATCGAAACTGGAGACGGAGATACCAACGGCCCCAGCTTCACCTATCGGGTCCCGCGGCCGACGATCTTCAGCGTGTCTCCGTTCGGAGGACCGCAGTCGGGCAATACCCTGGTCACAATCACCGGTGCGAACTTCGCCTCACCGATGATCGTCGACTTCGTGATCGGCGGTACGGCCTTCACGGGAAACCTGCAGTCGTCTTCTTCGACGACCATTACAGTCCGGTCGCCGGCCATTCCCAACAGCGTGCTCGATACCCAGACCTGCGACGACAATGGCAATCCCGTCCCGCCGGATCCGACCCCCGATCCGGACGGCGAGCGCTACCTGGCCGTGACGGCCAACGTGCGGATCACCGACCCGGCGACGGGATGTACGGCCGTCCTCAACGGAGTGTTCAGCTTCACTCCGACGGATCAGACCTGTCGCGGTGACTAACTCCTAGGCACGGTATTCGAAGGTCGAGAGGAGCCCGGCGGCGACGCCGGGCTCTTTTTCGTTTTCGGCCGGCGCCAGCCTCCGCTGCTGGACGCTCCGCCACCCCGGTTCGTATACTCCTCTCGAGATGCGAAACCTGCGTTCCATCACCCGACGTTCCCTGCTCCTCCTTGCCGCCCTGGTCGTCCCGGTCGGCTGCAGCGAAGGCACCCCGGTCGCCCCCACGGGGGCGATTCTCCGGGTTTCCGCCTACCCGACCCGAATCGGCACCCGCGGAGTCTCCACGGTCACGGTGAACGCCTACCGCTCGACCGGGAATCCGGTGAATCCCGGTACCGAGATCCGTCTCAGCTCGACGATCGGAACGATCGATCCGGTGGCGTACACGACGGAGAGCGGGCAGGCCACGGCGCTGCTGCGGGGCGACGGACGGGTGGGCACCGCGACGGTCACCGCTTTTTCCGGGGGCCTGGAACCGGTGACGCTCGACATCTCCGTCGGGCAGCTTTCCGCCTCAATGAGCTTCCAGGTGACTCCTTCGAGTGTGGCTGAGACCGGCGGAACGCTGGACCTTCTGGCTCTCGTCCGCGACGACGTCTCCCAGCCGTTGGCGGGCGCTCAGGTCAACTTCCGCTCGGAGGTCGGCGAGCTCGACTCCGGCGGAAGGTTCATCACCACCGATGAGAACGGCGAGGCCAGGGACCGGCTGCGCGTGACCGCGGCCGATCTGCAACTGGTCAGCGACGACAACTTCCAGGTCACCGCCGAGGTCGGCGGAGCGGGCGGAACGATCATTTCGCGCACCTTCCAGGTCGGTATCCAGCGTCCGCCGCAGGCGGCCTTCACCTTCCAGCGTGCCGGGCTGGTCGTCACCTTCAACGACACGTCGACCGGCAGTCCGACCAGCTGGATCTGGGACTTCGGCGACGACACACCGACCTCCAGCCAGCAGAATCCCGTCCATGCCTATTCCGAGGCCGGCACCTATGTCGTCACGCTGACGGCGCGCAACAGCATCGGGACCAGCTCCGCCAGCAACCTGGTCCAGATCACCAACTAGTGGTTCCTTCCGGCTCGATCGACAGGGGAGCTTCGCGACCCTGCGATCGAGCCGCAGGAGCGCCGCCGCGCGCCACTTCCGACGCCGCGGATCGGCTCGCGCTGTGCGCTATACTTCCCGAAGTCATGCACTTGCGACGCTTCGATCAAGCCGGCGAGGCGCTCTCCGAGAGGGGAGAAGGCCTTGCCTGAGCCGTTCTCGCCCGAGGCGCTTCAACAGCTCCGGCAGCGCTGGGAGCGTGACCCCAAGTCGCGTGCCTTTCTGCAGCTCGCGGAGGAATATCGGCGTGCCGGGCGGCTCGCGGAAGCCGTGCACGTGCTGCAGGCCGGCCTCAAGGAACATCCCACCTACCTCTCCGCCCAGGTCGCTCTCGGTCGCTGCCTGATGGAATCGGGCGCGCCGGATGGAGCAGCCGAAATTCTCGAACGCGCGGTGGCGCGGGATCCGACTCAGCTCGTCGCCAACAAGTTGCTCGTCGAGGCCTATCTCGCGAAGGGCCAGGCTGCGAAAGCGAGCGAGCGTCTGAACCTCTACAAGCTGTTCAACGATCGCGACACCGAGATCGAGCCTCTGGAAGCCCGCATCCGTGCCCTCGAGGGTCTGCCGCCCGTAGCGGCAACCGCGAAGAAGAGCGGCACGCGCGGACCCCGCGAAGCCCCTGTTTTCGATCTTCCCCCCGTGGAGGCACTGCCCGAGATGAGCCTGGAGCCGCCTGCTTCCGCCTTGCGGCCGCGCGGCGGTGGTTTGCTGGCAGAACCTTTCGGTCCCTTGCACCAGGCGGGAGCCGCACAGCACATCGAGTCGGCGTTCGCGGCGGAGGGCATCTTCGCCCTGACATCGCGGCGCGCGGAGCCGGAGCCGGCCGCGCCGGTGCAACACGAGTGGTTCGGGGCGCCCGATGTTCCGACGTTGTCGCCAGCGCAAGAACCTGCCGTCAAGCAGGCCGAAGCGCCGTGGCCTGCCGCTGCGGCGCAGGTCGCGACGGAAGAGGCCGCCGTCGAGGCTCCCGGAGCCCCGGATGAGGCGCCCGCCGAGCCCGTCGAATCGTTCGGGATCGAGCCGAGTGCCGCTGGGTGGATCTCCGAGCCGCTCCCGTCGGAGGTTTCAACCGCCACCGCAGCCCCGATCGCAGCGAGCTCCACTCTGGGCGAGCTCTATCTCGCGCAAGGGCACCTCGACGAAGCGGAAGAGAGTTTTCAATCTGTCCTTCACGCGCGTCCTCATGACGCGGCGGCGCTCGCCGGCCTCGAGTCGGTGCGTCAGCAGCGCGGCGACGAGGCCGCCGTCTTCGCCGACGAGGTCGTCGCCGCCGAGGAATCCAATGCCATCGTCGGCGGGTTGACGACGCGCAAGGCCGCGCTGCTCAAGGATTACCTGGCGCGCTTCCGCCGCGGAGTGAAGCGTCATGTTTCTTGAACACCTCTCCACGATCAGCGGTCGGATCGACGGTGCGATCGCGCTGTCGCTGGTCGATCGCGACGGAATGCCGGTCGAATCGGTCAGCGCGAGCCCCGAGCTCGACCTCGAGGCCATCTCCGCCGAGCTGATTTCGCAAGTACGGGCGATCTCGCAGCAGCAGCAGGAGCTCTCCGTCGGCGAGGTGCAGCAGTTCACCGTCGTGGCCGAGAGAATGACCTTCATGGTGAGTGCCGTGGCTCGAGGCTACTATCTGCTGCTCGCTCTCTCTCCCACTGGAAGCATTGGACGCGCCCGTTTCGAGCTCAGGCGCGCATCGTTGGTGCTCGAAGAGGAGCTTTCCTGAAATCATCATGTTGACCTACGAACAGATCAAAGAGCTGATCCACCTCGTTTCGGAGCGCCATCTGCACGAGCTCGAAATCGAGCGTAGCGGTTTTCGATTGAAGATCACCGGCGCCGCTCCGGCCGGGCCGCCCACGGAGCTCCGCTCCGCCGCCCAAGTGCGCGCCCAGCGTGGGCAGGTGCTGCGCCGGGTCGGCGATCACGCGTGCCAGGCCGCTGCGCAGCAGGCGGGAGTCCGGCGCG
>JBDSRU010000393.1:0-2536 GCA_039929145.1 Thermoanaerobaculia bacterium | reverse complement strand
ACTCAAGGGCGCGGCGACGTTGGCGGCGGGAGCGGGAGCGGCAACGGCGGCTGGTGCGGCTGCTTCCGCGACCGGAGCCACCGGAGCAGCCGATTGCGGTGCCGCTGCGGCAGCCACAGGAGAGGGCGCGGTGGCGGCCGGAGCTGCAGCCGCTGGAGCCGTCGCGCCGGCGGCGCCGCTCTCCCCGATCATTGCCACGACCTGGTTGACCGGTACCGTCTCGCCTTCCTTGTTGCGGATCTCGAGCAGCACCCCCGCCGCCGGGCTCGGAATTTCGGCGTCGACCTTGTCGGTTGAGATCTCGAACAGCGGCTGGTCGCGTTCCACCTTCTCGCCCACTTTCACCAACCACCGGGTGATCGTCCCCTCGGCGATCGACTCGCCCATCTGCGGCATCACGACTTCGGTTGCCATACTCCGCCCTCGCCTCGTTTCGTCGTCCGGTCCTGCGGCGGGAATCCTACCCCAGACGAGGTCACCGACGGCCGTCGAACGTCGAGTTGCCGCGGCGCCTCGCGCCCAACAAGCTCGAGCGCCGCAGGGTCACGCGCGGCGCTCGAGTCCTGACGGAGGTTCGTGAGCCCCGGCGCGGCGTCGCACCGAGGCCCCGTGGATGAGACCTAGTAGCGGATGGTCACGAACAGGGCGAAGACGTTCGCCGTGTAGTCCGAGTAGGTGGAGTCGAGGAAGAGCAGGCGGTTCGCCGTAGCGTCGCGAATTGCGGTCGGCGAGCCGCCGGTCTCCCGCAAGATCCCCTGCATGTAGGGCTCGACGAGGTCCCACTGCCAGTCGTCGAGCTTGTAGGGCTCGTAAAGGTATTTCGCGCCGAGGCCGAAGTGCTCATTGAGCTCCCACGAGTAGGCGACCTGGCCGCTCAAGAGGCTGCTCGAGAAATTGGGCACGGCGTAGGCGACGCCGTCGTTGACGGTCGGCGTGCCGAGATTCACGGTGTCATAGCTGCCGTCGTAGTCGTTGTAGTCGATCTGGATGTCGAGCTTGCCCTTCGCGCCCAACTTGGTGTCGAAAGCCAGACCGGCCCACAGAACATCGTCGTCCTGGATCCGTCTCCAGGCGTTGGTGGGGCTGAACTGCGGCGAGTCGCCGGTAAGGGTGGTCTTGGCGGTCGCCTCGCTGGTCCATTGGCTCGAATCGAGCCCGACCGAAACCGACAGGTTCCAGTTCTCCGCGCCGTGCGAGAGTGACAAGGCGAGCGAGTCGTTGGCGGTCTCGTTCAGTCCGTACGCCTGCGACGGATACGGGTTGGAGGTCGACGGCGGCGTCGGTTCCGGGAGCACGCCCGGGAAGTCGTCCTGCCAGTTCTGGTAGACGAAACCGAACGTGGTGCCTTCGGCGAGCATCCAGGAGAGCTCGACGCCGTAGCGCGTCCGATCACGGTTCCAGACGTCGAAAGCGCGCAGCCGGGAGGTCTCGAAGCCGACGTGGTAGATGCCGTCGGCATCCCTGCTGGCATCGAGGTAGGTCAGCCGGGCCTCGAAGTTCTCACCGAATGCAAGCCGCAGCTTCGCCGACAGCTGTTCCTCTGAGGTCGACTTGACCTGACGCTCGTCGTAGTCCATGCCGGTGTTGACGTATTCGACATCCAGCGTCGCCGGATCTCCGAAACGCCAGGCACCGCCGGCACTCCACGACGTGCGCTTGTAGCCACCCGGCTCGTTGAAGAGTACGCGGGTGCCGGCGGCGTTGCGCTGACCGATGCCGGGGCGGAAGTAGGAGTCGCCCGCCGAAGCGTAGCCGGGAAAGAGGATCGACGGGGTCTTGTCGTCGTATTCGTAGACCCGATAAGCGCCGCGCAGCGAGAGGGGATCGAGCGGGCGTGAGGTCACTCGCAGGTCGAGCCGCGTCGTCTGGATCTCGCCGTCGAGACTGGCGCGAGGCAACGCCACATCCTTGGCCAGCACGTCGTCCGGCGTGCCGCCGACGCCGTCGGCGCCGTTGCCGTAGATCACCGCCGGATTGATCGTGTAGGCGAGGAACGGATCGTTCTGTTTCATCGAGGCGGCCGAATAGCTGGCATTGACGCGCGTGCGGGCCGGCAGATTCACTCCACCCGTCATGTTGAAGCGCTCGTAGTCGTTGTCCGGATAGAGGTCGAGTTGCGCCTGGGCAAAGCGGCCCCGGTTGTTGGTGTTGGCGGTCGCTCCGGAGGGCTCCTGGTCGGAGCCGGGGGTGAGACCCGTCCTCGAGGACGTCGCGCCGGGCAACCCTTCGAACGGGTTGTCCCAGGTGAGGCTACCGATCGAATTGGTGAACGACGACTCCTGCCAGCCGGCGTTGAAGAACCAGCCCTGATGATGGAAACCGGTGCCCAGGCCGTAACTTCTGTCCTTCCAGTCGACCGGCAGAGGAAGCTCGTGGCTGCGCGGCTCGAACCGGTTACGGTCGAACGAGTTCACCGTCTGGCGGCGAATGTAGGTTCCGGTGCCGATCCGGCCCGTGCCGGACTTGCTCTCGTCCTTCGCCGCGACCGCGACCGACCAGTGCTGGGTGATGTCGAAATCCGCCTTCACCTTGCCCG
>JBDSRU010000392.1:0-3192 GCA_039929145.1 Thermoanaerobaculia bacterium | reverse complement strand
AACTGGGCGGCGTCGAGGTCGATTCGCTTGAGAACGCGGCCGCTCTCGAGCTCCACTTCTCGCAATGACGATCGCCCGTACATGCCGGTGCTTTCGAAGAGCTTGCCGTGGGACCACACAAGCCCCTGAGTGAAAGCCGCCGGGTCGTGCGGATAGGTGGCGACGACCTCGAGCTCGAGCCGAATCTCGGAGGTGGCGGGCGTGGAGGTCGCAGGCGGAGTCGACGATCCGCAAGCGGATGCGGCCGCGGAGGCGATCAGCGCGGCGGCGAGAATTCGCAATCGTCAGCCCTCTCGAATTCGAAGAACTCGCCCGGCCGGGCGAGGTCGCGGCGGCCCGCGGTGAGCGGATCTCCCGGCGAGTCGCCGATCGGATCTCCGGGTGGCTCGGAGGGCGCCGATCGAACGGAAGCCGACGGCGCCGCCGGGCGCGCGAGATGGCGGCCGATTTCGGCGGTCACGGCCGAGAAGTGCGCCTTCTCCGCCGGATCCAGAGGCACCAGGAGGTCCATGCGCTGGAGCAGGTCGGCGAGCGCGCCGTCAGTTCGGGAGCGCACCCAGGCCGCCGCCGCGGCATTGCCAGAAAGCTCGATCAACCGGTCGACGAGCACCCGCTGCTCGACCCGCGCAATCTCTGCCTCGCGCGGCGCGAGCAGCGCCGAGTCGAGAAAAACACGGTCACACAGCGCGGTGAGCACTTCGTCGAAGTCGGGTTGCGCCGCGCTCCGGCGATGAAAATCGACCAGCCGGGCGGCACGCTCTGGCTGCAGAAGCTGGCGCATCGTGAGATCGGCAGCGGTCGCCGCCGCGCCCAGCGCGTCGAAGGCCGGCGCCGTGCGGGAACTGAACATCTCGCGATTGGAGCTGTAGCCGTTCGGCCGCGGCAGGAGCTTGCGCAAGATCTCCTCAGGCAGGTCGAGGACGGATGGATCCAGAGTCTCGAGCAGAACCGCCAGCGCCCTGCGCTGGCGCTCCGGCGAGAGCGGCCGGGCGAGCGCCCCCGGCGAGCTATCCCCGTTCACCGCGTAGCGATAGTCGATCCCGCCCAGCACCTTCGCCGCCGCCTGCAGCTGGAACCGATGGTGGAAGTAGACCGGGACGAGCGTCTCCTCGAGCAGCGCGAGCGGCTCTCCGGCGCGCAGGTTCGCCTCTCCGAAATGCGCCAGAGCGATCCGTCGCACCCGCATCGCCTGTTCGAGCGCCACCACCGGGTCGTCACCGTTGTCCCACAGGCTGGCGCGCGGATTGGCGGCTCCGGCGGGACGGGCATCGGCGTCGGTCAGAAAGTAGAGATTGCCGCGCAGGCCGGACTGGGCCAGAGCTTCGAGCGCCGCCGCCTCATCGGTGCCGGGCGCGAACTCCCGATAGGCCCACTGTGTGGCGAGAAGATCCCACTCGCCCACTCCGACGCCGTAAGCCTGCTGAAAATCGAGCTCGCCCTGGCTGGTGATCCGCACCAGCGGCGCGGGATAGTCCATCACCGAAGCGCGACCATAGGTGCTGGCCGCGAAATTGTGCGAGAAGCCCAGAGCATGGCCGACCTCATGCGCCGCAAGCTGCCGGATCCGCGCCAGGGCGAGCACCACGGGATCGTCGGGTGCGCCGGTGCCGCTCTTGCCAGAGCCCGCGAGACCTTCGAAAAGCAGGCGGTCCTGGCGCACGCGCAACGAGCCGAGCGTCACATGGCCCTTGAGCTGCTCGCCGGTGCGCGGGTCGATGACCCCACCACCGTAGGACCAGCCGCGAGTCGCGCGATGCACCCACTGGATCACGTTGTAACGCACGTCGAGTGGATCGACCCCTTCAGGAAGAATCTCGACCCGGAAGGCATCTTCGAAGCCCGCCGCGCGGAAAGCCGCGGCCCACCAGCCCGCGCCCTCGAGGAGCGCGCTGCGAATCGGCTCGGGAGCCGCCCGGTCGACGTAGTAGATGATCGGTTTGCGCACCGCAGCCGGCTGGCCGGAGTCGGCCGCGCTGTCGCGCTTCTGCAGCCGATGGCGGACGATCCATCGGCGCTCGATCGAACGCGCCAGGGGCGCCGAATAGTCCTGGAACTGGATCGCGAACGAGCCCATGCGCGGATCGAATTCGCGCGGCGTGTAGCCGGCGTCGGGCAACCTCACGAAGGACTGGTGCTGCACGAACGACACCGCGCCTGGTTCGGCGGCGACGTTTTGCACCTCGTCGCCGGGCTTGGCGCTGGTGAAGGTGAGGGTGGACTCGAACTCGAGGTTGTCCGGGAAGGCGAGGCATTCCGCGACATCGATGGCGCTCTTCTCCCGGTCGAGCGCAAAACTGCCCTGACCCGAATCCGCCAGGCGCTGGGCGACGCCGTGCGCGTCCCGCAGCAGGAACGGTCCGAGGTCGATGAGCAAGCTGCCATCGGCGTCACGGGTGACGATTTCGGCGCTCCAGATCACCGAATTGGCGAACGACTCCTCCACCGCGCGCGCCTCCTCCGGCGACTCCGAGAGGGCGCGAAAGCGCAGGTTGACGACCTCGAAGAGCACCTTGCCTCCGAGCTCACGGAGCCGCACGATCCGCGGCTCACCGACTTGCCCGCGATCGAGGCCCACCGGATTCGAGCCCAGACCGGAGACGATGCCCTCGTAATAGATGTATTCACCGATCGCGCGCCGGGGACCGCTCGCTGGCGGCAGGCGAAGCATCACTTTGCCGAGATCGCCATCGACGTAGACGTCGAGCAGGCCCTGGCGTGCGGAGAGATTCGCCGTCTTCGCCGCGATCAGCGAGACGGCTGGGGCGCGGCGCTCGCCGGCGACCGGAGAGGGGGTATTCGCTTTCGACGTCGCGCAGGCGGAGAGCGCGGCCAAGCCGAGCGCCACGCCGAGCGCCCGGGACGCTCCGGCCGTCCATCCAGCCCCTCTCGCGCTGAACACGCTTGTCTCTTCGCCGCGCGGGCGCAAGCCGTTCATCGGGCTGCCGAAAACCGACGGTTTCTTCCTGTGGCGACTCATGATGGCTCCGGCTCCCGAATCCGACGCGTCATCCTAGCCTGATCCCGTCGCGCAGCTCGCGGCCGTGCGGGGATCTGCGACCGTCGGCTCGCCCAGTCCCGCCGCCAGGCGGCGGGCAAGAAAGATCCAGCCGAACGCCCAGATCAGGGCGAACAGCGCGGCGACTCCGACCCCGGCCAGGAGGCGCGAATCCGCGAGGGGCGCGATCTCCGCCA
>JBDSRU010000391.1:0-9075 GCA_039929145.1 Thermoanaerobaculia bacterium | reverse complement strand
CGCGACGAGTCGAAGGAGCCGGGTGAGCCGAGTGATCGGGGTGGGCGGCGATGGGCCTGGCTGCTGGCCGCCGGAGCTTTCGCGGGCTGGGCGGCCGCCACCAAGTACCTCGGTCTCTACCTGGTTGTCGCCCTGACGCTCGCCGCCGGTTGGCAGGCCGGACGGGGCCGCCGGTTGCACGCCGCGGCGCGGTTCGCTGGCGTCGCGGGACTGGTGGCCGCGCCCTGGTATGGGCTCATCTGGAGCCTCTCCGGGAATCCGATCTTCCCCTTCCTGGGACGCGTCTTCGGAGAAGGCGAGTGGAGCGGGGCGGAAGCGGTCTCCCTCGCCGGCGTGGAAACGAGCTGGCTGCAGAACGGGCTGGGCCTCCTGCGCCTGGGTTGGGATCTGGTGATCGAGCGCTCCCGGGTCGGCGCCCAGCCGCCGGCCTCGCCGCTGGTGATCGTCGCTCTCCCGCTGCTGATCTACCTCGCCTGGCGACAGCGCCGGGAGAGGCTCTGGGTCGCGATCCTCGCCGGTTTCACGGTCGCCTTCTTCGCCCTGCCGCGGGACTCGCGCTACCTGATGTACCTCTCGCCGCTGCTTACGGTCCTGCTCCTTGTAGGGCTGCGTGACCTGGTGGAGCGTGTCGCGGCGCGACAGCCGGTGTGCTCGCGACTTCCGGTCTTCGCTGCTTGCGCTCTGGTACTGCTCGGAATCGTGACCGGGCCGGCCTACGCCCTCTGGCGGACGCGGATCTGCGGCCCTCCACCGATTACGGCGGCGGCCACCGACGCTTTTCTCTCGCGCCGCCTGCCACTTTACCGGGCGCTGCTCTACCGGCGCGAGAGCGGCGATGGCGATCTGCCGCTCTATGCACTGTTCGGCGAGCGCCTGCACGATTTCGGCGGAGCGGTGCTGCTCGGCGACTGGATCGGCCCGTATCGCTTTCAGATCGTCCAACCGCTGCTCGATCGCCCTGCTGCACTGGCGGGGAAACTGCGCGAATTCGGTGCCGCGCAGCTGCTCCTCCCGCGGGGCCTCGTCGCTCCCGGTGTGATCCCGGGCCTCATGGCTTCGGCGCAGTTTCGCGAGCTCTACCGTGACGACGAGGCCGTGCTGTTCGCCGTGTTGACGCCGCCTTGAGGCCGATTACCCGTCGAGGGTCTCGAGGAGCGCCCGGCTGACCGCCACGGGCGAGAAGCGCGCGCGACCGTGCGCTGCAATCGCTGCGGCGTCCCGCCGTCCAGCGTCCCAGGCGGCGAGCTCGGAGCCCAGTGCGGCAGCCAGAGCGCCTGGGCTGCGGTTCGAGGCGAGCGTGCCGAAGCGACCGCCGTCGATCATTCCAGAGAGATTCGGCATCGGCGCCGAGACCAGCGTCGCGCCGAGCACCAGCGCCTCGGTCGCGGCGTGCGGGCCGGTCTCCCAGCGCGAGGAGAAGAGCGCGACGCGACTGCCGGCGAGAGTCTCCGCGACCCTGTGCGGCTCCTGGATGCCGGCGAGGCGCAAGAGGCTCTCGCGCCGGGCGAGTTCGCCGAAGGCGCTGTCTGCGTCGGCACCGAAGATGACCACTTCGGTTTCGCGGTGCAGGGCGAAGAAGCGCTTCAGCGCGGCGACGAGCAAGGGCGAATCTTTCTGGGGATCGCTCCAGCGGCCGATCGCGACGACGCGGTCGGCTTTCGTCGTCAGCGGACGGGTGCAGAAATCGTCCGGCACCGCGAACGGAACTTCGCGCAGGCGGGATGCGAACTCGCCCGCCCCCTGCTGCCGCAGGAAACGGCCGAAGCAGGCGATCGCCGGTGCGCTGCCGAGCACCACCCGGTCGGAGGCGCGCGTACTGGCGACGAACTCCCGCTCCTCGGGGTCGCGGCGGCGGGCGCTCGCGAGGTAGCGGCGGCAGAAGTAGCGCAGCGCGCGCAGTCGTCCCGCGAGCGAGCTCTGATAGGCGCCGATGCGCAGCCAGGAGATGCGCGGGTGGGCGGCGAATCCGACCTGGCCGTCGGAGTCGGCGATCGCCACCACGCGGGTGCCAGCGGCCCGAATCGCCGTCAGCACCGGAGACATGCGGTGCCAGGTGACGCCGATGGCGAGATCGGCCCCGATGTCGCGCCAGATCTCCGCGCGCTCGAGATCCTTGAGTTCCGCGACCAGGTGCTTCTTGCCTGCGAAGCTACCGGCGAGAGGATGGGCGGTCACCAGAACGGCGTCATGCCCGAGGGACTCCAGGCCGGTCTGGTAGTTCTCGTGGCGGAAGGAGATGCGATCGAGCGACGGCGGGCCGTTCCAGACCAGGGCGATCTTCATCGGCCGAGGAGAATTCGAGCTCAGCCCGGCCGGCGCTCGTCGAGCTTCGCCGCCTGCCAGTGCGCTTCCATCTCCTCGAGCGTCGCCTCGGCGAGGTTCTTGCCGGCGCCCGCGAGACCGGCCTCGACGGCCGCGAAGCGCCGCCGGAACTTGAGGTTGGCCGCGGCGAGCGCGCCCTCGGGGTCGATCTCGAGGTGGCGGGCGAGATTCGCCACCGTGAACAACAGGTCACCGATCTCTTCGGTGCGGCGTTGGCGCAGGTCGGCCGCGGCTGGCGACGATTGCGCTGGGGTTCGGAATCCTTGCGAAGGTTCTGAGTCCAGCGGAGCTCGCGATGCCTCCGGCGTCAGCAGCTCCTTGAGCTCGGCGATCTCCTCGTCGAGCTTGGCAACGACCTCGCCGGCCTCGCTCCAGTCGAAGCCGACCCCGGCCGCTTTCTGGGTGAGCCGGTAGGCGGCGACGAGCGCCGGTAGGGAGGCGGAGGTGGCGCCGTCGAGCAGCGAGCGCCGCTCACCCTCCTGCGTGCGCACCTTGCGGCGCTCCCAGGCTTCGCGCACCGCCTTCGCTCCGGCCAGGGTCTCGCCTGCGAACACATGCGGATGGCGGGAGATCATCTTCGCTTCGACGGCGTCCACCGCCGCACCGAGGGTGAAACCGCCCGACTCTTCGACGAGGCGGGCGATGAAGACCACCTGGAAGAGCAGGTCCCCCAGCTCGCCGGCGAGCTCCGAGCGGTCGCCGCTGTCGAGCGCCGCGGCGACTTCGTGGGCCTCTTCGAGCAGATAGGCCCGCAAATCGGGTAAGGTCTGCTCTCGATCCCAGGGACAGCCGTCGGGGGCGCGCAAGCGCGCCACCAGGGCAGTCAGCCGGGCAAGGTCCGTGGCGGCGGTCGTCGTGGGCAGGGTTGGAGGAGTGGATTCGGACATGGATCGGGCATCGGCGTCTCTATTGGTCGTGGAGCTGACGGTTGCCGATCCGAAAGCTCGCTTGTTAGCATAGTCGAAAAGAAATCACTGCCCGTGGGCGACATCAAAGTCACAGACCGTCGCATGTTCACTCCCGATGGGAGGGTGCGCGAGGAATTCGCCGCCGAGGCGGAGTCTGCGCCCCAGGCAGAGCTCGCGCCCTCCGCTCCGGGGGACCCGACCTCGACGCCTGCCCGTGAAGAGGATGTTTCGCCAGCCGCAGCGCAGGGTTCTGCGCTGCCCGAGGCGGCGGTCGAATCGCCGTTGGAAAGCGCCGCCGGCCCCCGGCTCGAGCTCCCCGGAGCGCCTGCCGGACTCGGTCCGACCTTCCTCGATCTCGTCGGCCTGCTCACCGATCCGCTGCCGTTCTACCTCGGAGACGAGACCCTGCCCGACGGCCAATCGGTGGAGAATCTCGACGCCGCCCGCCTGCACATCGACATGCTCGACGTGCTGCGTCAGCGCACGGCCGGGAATCTCACCGCCCAGGAGCAGACGGTGCTCGACGATCTGCTCTACCGGCTACGGGTGCGATATGTGCAGAAGCGCGGCTGACCGCGGCCGCCCGGCGCGGGCCGGCTGGTCGGGCCGGCTCCTCGTGTTGGCGCTGACGCTCGCCGGAGCCGTTTCGCCGCTCGCGGCGCAAAGCGCCGGCGCACCGAGCGCCACGTTCGAGCTCACGCGCGGCACCCAGCACTCCCTGCATCGTTTGCAGGAGTCGTGGTTGCAGTGGGTGAGCAGCTTCTATCAGGACAATTCCGCCAAGGCCGACGAGGCGCTGCGCGCCTTGAGCGCCAACGCCCGTCAGGTGGGAATGACCCGATTGGTCGATTTCTCGCTCGGCGCGGCGGCGCTCGGCCTGCAGTCCGGGCGCGAGGGCAAGTTCGAGCGCGCGCAGTGGGCGCTCGCCGCCGCGGAGACGCTCGATCCGCGGCGCCCCGAGATCGCTTTCGCCCGCGCCACGCTGGCGCGTCAGCGCGGCGCCTATCTCGAAAGTCTGACGGCGACCGGCGCCGGCTTTCGACGCCTGCTGTCCTCGAGCGAGAGCACCGTGTTCGTCGCCAACCTCGTCTTCTGGCTGCTCGCCGTGCTGTGGATCGCGGCAGCGCTCTTCGTGCTCGTCGAAGTGGCGACCAAGGGCAGCGCGGTCATCGCCGACCTGCATCGCTGGCTGACCCGGCGAATGCCAGCGGCGAGCGCTACCCTGTGTGTCGTGCTGGCGCTGCTGTGGCCGCTCGCGCTGCCTTCGGGGCCGCTCTGGCTGCTGCTCTACGGGTCCGCGCTCCTCTTCGGATACCAGAGCCGAAGTGAGCGCTGGGCAACCGTGGCCGTCTGGCTGCTCGCCGGGGTCGCTCCCTGGATCGCCGCCGCCGAGCAGCAGCGCGTCGCCCTCGCGCTGTCGCCGCCGATGCGCGCGCTGGCCAATCTCTCCGAGGGGCGCCTCTACGGCGGGCTGTTCGCCGATCTCCAGGTCCTCAGGGCGGCGATTGGCAGCGAGCCGGCGGTCGTCGAGCTGATCGCCGACGTCAACCGGACTCTCGGCCAATGGGACGAGGCCCGGGTGATCTACCGCAAGGTGCTGGAGGACGAGCCGCAGAACGTGGCGGTGCTGCTCAACCTCGGCGCCTATCATTTCCGCAAGGCCGATTTCGCGGTCGCCAACGAGTACTTCCTGCGCGCCGCGAGCCTGGTTCCTCCCGCGGCAGGAGCGCTCTACGATCTGTCGCTCAGCTACTCCGAGACCTACCAGTTCGAGGAATCGCGCAAGGCTCTCGCGCAAGCCAAGGAGATCGACCCCGAGCTCGTCGATCGCTGGATCCGCACCCCGAACGCGGACCGGGTGCTGACCTTCAATGGCGGACTGGCCCGCGCCGAAGAGATCCAGCGCCGCCTCCTCGTTGCCTGGGCGGAGGCGCCGTCGAGCGGAGAGTCCGTCGAGCGCGCGCGCGCCGGCTGGGTATCGATCGCCGGCGCAGGTCTCGCCGCGGCGCTCGGCGTCGGGCTCTTCCTGATGCGGCGCAAGGCCGGGTTCGGACAACCGACACCTTGGCTCGCCTGGCGCTCGGACCCTTTCTCGCGCTGGCTGCGCGCCCTTTTCCCGGCCCTGTCACAGGCCGAGCTCGGCGAGGGCGGCAAGGTCGGTTTGAGCGTGCTTGCCTTCGCGCTGGTCGCCATGCTGCCGCAGCTGTTCTCGGTCGGGATTGTCGTGCCGGTAGCCGGCGGCCTCCCTGCGGCGGCTCCCTGGGTGCTCTTCGCCCTGGGCCTCGCTCTCTACATCGGGCTCTGCTTGCGCAGCGAGCTCGGAGAAAGCGAGTAGAGGGCCGACCGTGGCGCTCGAAGGCGACCTCAGGGTCTTCCGCCTGCCCGACATCCTGCAGATGATCGCGCAGCAGCAGAAGACCGGAATCCTGACCGTGCAGGGGGAACAGGACATCCTCGCGGTTTCGTTCCTGCGCGGCGAGATCGTCGCCGCCGACGCGCTCAATCAGAACTTCGAAGAGGGTCTGGGCGAAGTGCTGGCGAGCCAGGGGGTGGTGCGGCCCGAAGACTTCGTGCGCGTCTCCGAGGGGCACAAGATCTCCGGTCAGCGACTGGCAGACTATCTGGTCGACCGCGGCATTCTGTCGCGGCATCAGCTGCTCGCCGCTCTGCGTCAGCAAACCTACCGGCTGCTCCTGCAGGTGCTGCGCTGGAGCGAAGGCGAGTTCAAGTTCTACTCGGGCGAAGAGGTTTCGTTCGAAGAGGGCGTGCAGCCGATCTCGGTCGAAGAGCTCCTGATGCGCTCGATCGGCGACCTGCTGGGTGAAGGCACTCTCTCCGGAACGCTGCCGCACGGTTTCGTGGCCTACGAACGCTTGCCCAATCAGCGCAAGCTCCGTCTGCTCGGCCGCGACGGCGACCTGCCGGGCGACGAGCCCGGCGAAGTCTGGATCAGTACCGACGATGAAAAGGTGCTGCAGAAGCTCGATGGACGGGCCTCGGCTACCGAGATCGGCGAATCGACCGGACTGGGAGAGTACAAGACCCTCTACAGCCTCTTTCGCCTGCTGCAGGCCGGTCTGGTGCGGCCGCGCTCGGCGGCGGTGCCGGGGGCAGCCGGTGGTGTCGACGCAGCGGCCGAGACGCCAGCGCCTGTGCAAGAGCCGGCGCCAGCGCTGCGCCGCGCTGCCCATGCCGACCGGATCGAGCTGCCGATCGAATCTGCCAGCGCCTCGCGAGGCACGCTCGTCGGCCGGATTCTCGGAATCGGTTGCCTTGCCGCGGCGGTGGCGTCTTTCTTCGTCGCCTCCAATCACCCTTCGCGACTGCTGTTTCCCTACCCCTGGCTGCGCAGCGACCGCGCCACCTTCGAGCGCCAGGAGCGCGTCGCCCAGGCGCAGTGGATCGATCGCGCGGCGCGGACGCACTTCCTGCTGGAGGGCTCCTATCCGGGCCGGTTGGAAGAGCTTGTCGAGGGCCAACTGCTGCCCCGGCGCGCCCTCTACGGGCGGTCTGGCGGAGAGCTCGGCTACCTTGCCGAGGCGCTCTCCTACACCCTGGCGCCGCAGGCTCCGGACGGTTCCGAGGCCGCTCTCGGCGTGACCGAGACGATTTCGGGAGATTTTGCGGTCGATCCCGATTTCTTCCGCGGTCTGCGTGAAGAAGAGGGAATACCCCTCGTCTTGCTCGACTGACGCCCCGGTTTTCTGCTCTGGAAGGGGTTCCAACGACCCCTGGGAATAAATCTGAGCGCAGATTTGTCAACTATGCTGTGAGCAGGGTTGACTCCCTGCGACTTAGATTTAGAATCCTGGCGAGACAAGGAGAGCACTCATGAGCAAGATCATCGGTATCGACCTCGGCACCACGAACAGCGTGGTAGCCATCATGGAGGGCGGCGAGCCCAAGGTCCTCGCCAACAGCGAAGGCGGGCGCACGACTCCGTCGGTCGTCGGCTTCGCGAAGAGCGGCGAGCGGCTGGTCGGGCAGGTCGCCAAGCGGCAATCGGTCACCAACCCCAAGAACACCGTTTTCTCGATCAAGCGCTTCATGGGCCGCCGCTTCGACGAGGTGAGCGACGAGATGAAGATGGTCCCTTACAAGGTCGAGCGCGCCGAGAACGGCGATTGCCGGATCAACATCGACGGCAAGCTGTTTTCGCCGCCCGAGGTTTCGGCGATGATCCTCGGCAAGCTGAAGCAGGCGGCCGAGGACTATCTCGGGGAGAAGGTCACCGAAGCGGTGATCACCGTACCGGCCTACTTCAACGACGCCCAGCGCCAGGCCACCAAGGACGCCGGCAAGATCGCCGGCCTGGATGTGAAGCGTCTGGTGAACGAGCCCACCGCCGCGGCGCTCGCCTACGGTCTCGACAAGAAGAAGGACCAGACGATCGCGGTCTACGACTTCGGCGGCGGCACCTTCGACATCTCGATCCTCGAGGTGGGAGACGGCGTGGTCGAAGTCAAGGCGACCAACGGCGACACCCATCTCGGCGGCGACAACATCGACCAGCGGGTGATCGAGTGGCTGCTCGAGGAGTTCAAGAAGCAGGAGGGGATCGACCTCGGCAAGGATCCGATGGCGATGCAGCGTCTGCGTGAAGCCGCCGAGAAAGCCAAGATCGAGCTCTCGACGGCGATCGAGACCGAGGTCAACCTGCCGTTCATCACGGCGGACCAGAACGGCCCGAAGCACCTCAATCTGAAGCTGACCCGCGCCAAGCTCGAGCAGTTGGTCGAGGCGATCATCAAGCGCTCCGCCGGCCCATGCCGGCAGGCGCTGAAGGACGCCGGGCTCGAAGCGAGCGCGATTCACGAAGTGGTTCTCGTCGGCGGTCAGACCCGCATGCCGGCGATCCAGGCGCTGGTCAAGGAGGTCTTCGGCCGCGAGCCCTCGAAGGGGGTGAACCCCGACGAGGTGGTGGCGGTCGGCGCCGCGGTGCAGGGCGGCGTTCTCAAGGGCGACGTCAAGGACATGCTGCTGCTCGACGTGACGCCGCTGTCGCTCGGCATCGAGACCCTGGGTGGCGTCTTCACCCGGCTGATCGAGCGCAACACGACGATCCCGACCCGCAAGAGCGAGGTCTTCTCGACGGCGTCGGACAGTCAAACCCAGGTCGAAGTCCACGTGCTGCAGGGCGAGCGCGAGATGGCGGCGGGCAACCGGACACTCGGACGCTTCAATCTGGTCGGCATCCCGCCGGCGCCGCGCGGAGTGCCGCAGGTCGAGGTGACTTTCGACATCGACGCCAACGGCATCGTCAACGTCTCGGCGAAGGATCGAGGCACCGGCAAGGAGCAGAAGATCACCATCAGCGCTTCGTCCGGACTCGCGGAGGACGAGATCAAGAAGATGGTCTATGACGCCGAATCCCACGCCGACGAGGACAAGGCGCGGCGCAAGGCAGTCGAGGCCCGGAACCGCATCGACGGCCTGATCTACTCGACCGAGAAGAACCTCGGCGAGCACAAGGACAAGCTCCAGCCCGCCGAGTTGGGCGAGCTCGAGTCGGCGCTCGCCGACGGCAAGAAGTCGATGGAGAGCGAGGACGGCGCGGTGATCGAAGCGGCGGAGCAGCGTCTCACCCTGGCTTCTCACAAGTTGGCGGAGGCGATGTACAAGAATGCCGGCGCGCCCGAAGGGGGCGCGGGTGCCGATGGCTCGGCCGGAGCGCAGGCGGGGCATGGCGCGAGCGGTGAGGATGTGATCGACGCCGAAGTCGTTGACGCGGAGTCGAAGTCCAACTGAGGCCGGTTCGGGCCGGGACGGGCGCGAGCTCCTCCCGGCCCGTGGAGTCTTCAAGATGCCGCGCAAGAAGCCTTCCGAGTCGCCGCGCTACGTCATG
>JBDSRU010000390.1:0-3148 GCA_039929145.1 Thermoanaerobaculia bacterium | reverse complement strand
GGCCGGCGGCGCTCGAAGTCTGGAAGAGCGGGATTTTCGGCACGCCGTTTCTCGAGATCTTCCTGAGCACCTACGCGGAGGCGCCAGAAGCGCCGGCCGTGCATCTCGCGCTCGGAGAGGCCTACGCTCGCACGTCCCGGCAGGCCGGCGCCGTCGATCAGTTCCTCGCTGCCTGGAAGGCCGATCCGCAAGGGCCCTCCGGCGAGGCGGCGAGGCGTGGTCTGCGCAATCTCGCGCCGGCGCTCGACCAGTTGACGGCGCTCGCCGAGCTCGCCGCGCAGGAGCAGGACGCCGACCTGCGCCAGCTCGCCGAGCAGCGCCTCTCCGGCAAGGCGGCGAGCTATTCCGATATCGCCGACGGCGCCGCCTACCTTGCAAAGTATCCGAGCGGCCCGTACGTCGAGGCGGTCACCCTGCGCCTCAACGCCCTGGCCGAAGGCCTCTTCGGCGAGCTCCTGCTCTACCAGTCGGTCGGCGATCAGATGAAAGCGATGGACCGCATCCAGCGCATCCTCACCCACGCGCCGCTCTCACCTGCGGCCTCGCGGCTGATGGCCAAAGTCGCCGTTCCTGCCTGATTCCGCGTCAGCCAGGCTGGCGGACTTTCACTTCGCCGGCGCCGCGGTCGGCGGTGGCACCGGAATCGGCAGAAGGCTCGCAATGCGCCAGCCCGCGGCGGTCTTGACCAGGGTCTGATTCATCAGGAAAGGCGCGTCAGGCGCCGCTTGGCCCGCCGGTCCGATGTTGAACAGGATCGGGACAAAGAGCTGCGCAGTGGTGTCGGTCAAGAGGAGAACCTTCAAGTTCGAGGTGTCCGGCGTGAGCTTCCAGGTTCCCTGATAGAGAACCTCGAAGCGCTGGAGCGCTGCGTCACGCCCCCAGATCGGCGCGCCGCGGGTGATCCAGAGAAAATTCGGTGAATCCAGCAAGAGCTCGCGCACCGCCGGAATGTCGTGCGCGTTCTGTGCGGCGACGAAGCGATCGAAGGTAGCCCTGACATCGTCCTCCACCGTGGCGAAAGCTGCGCCCGTTGCGAGCGTGCACGCGAACGCCAGCATAGAAACGATGGTTCTCATTTCCTCTTCCTTTCATCGACACCTTGCAGTGTTGGGGACCCGTTGCGGCGGATCATGCACCCAGCCCCCGGCCGGCACAAGCCCCGCCGTCCAGTAGCGCACCCCCACCCACGCGCCGCTCTCGCCTGCAGCCTCGCGGCTCATGGCGAAAGTCGCCGTGCCTGCCTGATTCCGGCGTCGGCCGCGATGCCTCAGGAGACGCCGGCGATGGCGCCCGGAATTCTGCCGCTCGCGCTACCGGTGGTCCCCTTGCCGCGATTCGAGGAAGGCGATGTCCGTGATGTCGCCGGGCGCGGAGCGCGCCGCAAGAGCGATCTTCTTGAGGCGCAGGAGGTCCTCCTCGGAGGCGATATCGAAGAGATGCGCGCGGATCCTGGTTCGTGTCGCGCGCTCGGCGAGTTGCGCGGCCGGGATCGGGAAGTCGAACAGGACGTCGACGCGAAGGCCTGTCTTCGGATTGCAGAAATGCGCGCTCGCCGGTGCATCGAGTCGCAGGCGAGCGACCGCGACCCGGCGACTCGTAATCGTCGACGTGACGTCTCCCGAGACGTCGAGGCTCGAGACGAGCTCGAGGCCGCGGTCGTAAAACAGGCCGACCACGTCGGCGAGACGTTCGCTCGGGCGCGCGATCACGAAATCGAAATCGCGGGTCACTCTGCGAGACCCCAGCACCACGAGGGCCATGCCTCCAACGAGCACAGGCTCGAGGTCGAGGGCACGCAAACCGTCAACGATCTCCCCGACAGTGCGGAGGTGATCCATCGGCTCGGAAGCTCTACGAGCCCGAGGCATAGATTCCCGGCAGTGGACCCGCGAAGTCCGCCTGGCGCCTGACTCTCGTCGCCCGCCCGCCGAGCTCGACCAGAACGGCGGCATAGCGAAGATTCTCGACGATGCGGCGGGCTGCCCGAAGCGACCTCAGCCGCGCCGCGCCACCCAGGGAGGCGATGCGCTTCTTCTCGGTCGCGGACAACCTCTTGCTCCGCGCCCGCCCGCCCCTGCTTCCCAGGACTCTGGCCATCTCTGACGCGTTCATCGCCTTGATTTTACTTAGCGCTAAGCAAATGTGTCAACTGAGATTGCGCGTCCAAGCTCGCCATTCACCCGCCGATGGTTCGTTGCGCGCGAAGATTGAAGCGCCGGCGTCATCCGCCCGGCGCAAGGCGCGCCGGACGGCGACGCAAAGGCGAAGCCGCGGCGGTTCTCACCGGCGAAGCCGCAACTCCTTGACTGGGTTGAGGGAAAAAATGGTGCCCAGGACCGGATTCGAACCAGTGACACCGGCATTTTCAGTGCCGTGCTCTACCAACTGAGCTACCTGGGCGGTAGGAAGCGCGCGGAAAGTCCGCACTCAGAACGCGTTTTCTAACAGTTTCGAGCCCACTCCGTCAACTAGAATAGCGCCGATGCAACTCATCCGCCGTTCTGCGCTGGCGTTTTGCTTGGCGCTCCTGGCTCCGGCGGTGGCCCTCGCCTGGAAGCCTTCGACGCAGAAGGCGATCGCGATCGAGGCAGGGACGCTCGCGCCCCCCGACCTCGCGCGGTTGCTCGTTCGGCACCGCAAGGAGTTTCTCCGCGGCAGCGTCGAGCCGCTCTCGGACACCGACGCCGCCCGCCACATGAAGAACGCCGATGGCAGCGGCAGTCTCGACCAGACCGTCGCCGCGGAGATGACCACGGCGATCCAGCTGATCCAACGCCACCGTCCGTTTACCGAGGTCGTCGAACACCTCGGGCGCATCTCCCACTTCGTCGCGGACGCCAATCTGCCGCTCAACACGGCGAACACCGACCCGCGTGAGGGGGCCTACTTCCGCGACTTTCTCGAATACGCCGACTCGGCCCGGACGCGATTCGCGGTCGTCTTCTACGGCCTGGGACCGGACTGGAGGGGCCCGCGCGACGTCGAAACCTGGACGAGCTCGACCCTGGCGCGCGGCCGCAAGCTCTACCCCGCGATCGGCGAGGAGTATCGCCGCATCGGCGCGACCTCCGGCGCCGCCGGGACCAGCGGGGTCACCAGATTCGACGACCGCTCGACCGCGTTCGCCGTCGCCGCGCTCTCCTACAGC
>JBDSRU010000389.1:0-3411 GCA_039929145.1 Thermoanaerobaculia bacterium | reverse complement strand
AAACGGGAGTAGTTCTGCTTGACCACCCGGTTTTCGGGCGCCAGGCGCAGCGCTTCACGGTAGGTGGCGAGTGCCTCCTCGAATCGTGCTCCTGCCTCGTAGCAGATCGCCAGATTGTTGAGGATCGAGACCCGCCCCGGTTCGAGCCGGTGTGCCTGCTCGAAGCGGAAGAGCGCTTCGCTCCACAAGCCGCGCTTGGCCATGTCGACCCCGAACGCGAGTTGGGCCTTGCTGTCCTGCGCGGATTTTCCGCTGGCGCCGGAGGCGCACAGCGCGCCCAGCAGGAAGACCGACATCGTGACTGCGCTGCGCGCGACCTTGAGCCGGTTCATAAACCCCCTCTTGCTCGCCTGCCGGGAGAGCCTCGCTCGGGAGAGTCCAGCTTTTCGTTCCCGCGCGGCCGGTCGGCAGAATATACGACGCATTTCCGGACTCCGGCCGTACTCCCGGCGAAATCGCTGCCGGTCGAGCTGCCAGATCCAGACCCTGAAACCCGTCTTTACCAACTGCAAATGAAAACGATGCAAGGTGCAGACCGTCCTTCGGACCGGGCCCTCCTGGTTGCCTTGAACGCCGCTCCCGGCCTCGGCCGGGCAGCGATCTGCAGGCTGGGGCTCGAATTGGCGAGCTGGCGCGACGGCGTTTCGCCGGGCTGCGAGCGAGAGCTCGCGTCCCGATTCTCCATCTCTTTGGATTCCGTCACGACCGCTCTCGACTGCCGCGCTGGAGCGCGGGCGGTGCTCGCCGCCGAAGAACAGGCCGCCGAGCGCCTCGGGGCGCGACTCGTGACCCGGCTCGAGGCGGGCTATCCGGCTCGCCTCGCCGAGCTTGCGCTGCCACCGCCGGTGCTCGCGATCGCCGGATCGTTCACCTTCGACTGCGAGGCAAAGGACTCCGAGGCGCTTGAACCGTACACCCCGCAGACCCCACAGACCCCGTGCGTCGCGATCGTCGGCTCGCGTCTCGCCACGCCCTACGGCATCGAGGTCGCCGCGTGGCTGGCGCGAGAGCTCGCGCAGCAGGGAGTCGTCGTGGTCTCCGGCTTCGCCAAGGGGATCGACGCCGCCGCGCATCAAGGGGCGCTCGCCGCCGACTGCGGCCGCACCCTGGGTGTCCTCGGTTGCGGACTCTCCTTCGACTACCCGAAAGGACACCGCGAGCTCGGCAGGCGCATCCGCGGCCGCGGCGCGCTGCTGAGCGAGTTTCCGTGTGCGTACCCGCCGCTGCCGGGGAACTTTCCGGTGCGCAACCGGATCATCGCCGCCCTGGCCGGGATCACGGTCGTCGTCGAAGCGGCTGCGCGATCCGGTTCGCTGATCACGGCCCGCCTGGCGCTCGATCTCGGTCGCGAGGTCCTGGCCGTCCCCGGGCGAATCACCGACGAGCAGGCGCTCGGGGTGAACGACCTGCTGCGCGACGGTGCCGCGCCGTTGACTCACCCGGCCGACATCCTCGAGCGCCTTGGACGGAACGCCAGCAGCAGGCAGGCACCCGGCTCCGCCGCCGCTGGGCGGCTCCCGCCGGAGCTCCCCGCGCCGCAGGCCGCCCTGTTCGCGGTGCTCGATCCGGGCCGCGACCTGGCCGCCGAGACGCTCGCCGGCGAGGCCGAGATCGGAATCGACGTCGCCATGGCCGCCCTGCTCGAGCTCGAGCTCGCGGGCTGGGCGGTGCGCGGCGTCGCCGGGGGCTATCGGCGGGGGTCCCCTTGACGCCTGTGGTAACGTCCGCCCCTTCGAAAAGCAGCCGCCCGGCCCCCCGAGCCGCCGGCCGTTTTCCCCGGCCTGCGGAGAGATCCCAAGGCTGCCAGCTCTTCCCGGCGCGGAATTTCCGCCGCGTCGCCTCCGTTCTCGGACTCCCGTGGCCAAAAATCTGATCATCGTCGAAAGCCCCGCCAAGACGCGCACCCTGAAGAAGTTCCTCGGGCGCGACTGGGCGGTCGAAGCTTCGGTCGGGCATATCCGCGACCTGCCCAAGAAGGACATGGGACTGGGACCCGGATTCGAACCGACCTACACCGTGCTCGCCACCAAGAAGGATGTCGTCAAGAAACTGAAGGACGCCGCGAAGAAGGCGAAGCACATCTACCTCGCTCCCGACCCGGACCGCGAAGGCGAGGCGATCGCCTGGCACATCGCGGCGGTGCTGGGTGACGTCGAGGGCGAGATGCATCGCGTCACCTTCAACGAGATCACCAAGAGCGCGGTGCTGAAGGCGCTCGAAAACAAGGGCAAGATCGACATCAACCGGGTCGACGCGCAACAGGCGCGCCGGGTCATCGACCGCCTGATGGGTTTCAAACTCTCGCCCCTGCTGTGGGACAAGCTGAAGCGGGGCCTCTCCGCCGGACGCGTCCAGTCGGTGGCACTCAAGATGGTGTGCGAGCGCCAGGCCGAGATCGACGCCTTCCATCCCGAGGAGTACTGGATCGTCGGCGGGCGCTTCTCCGCCTCCGGGCCGCCGGAGTTCCAGGCCCGGCTCCATCAGATCGAGGGCAAGAAGGCGCGGGTCACCGACGGCACCCAGGCGACGAAGATCGAGCAGGAGCTCCTCGCCGGCGCCTTCAAGGTGGCGGCCATCGAGCGCAAGGAGTCGAAACAGAAGCCCTCGCCGCCCTTCATCACCAGCCGCCTGCAGCAGGAGGCGGCGCGCAAGTTCAGCTATTCGGTAAAGCGCACGATGGGCATCGCCCAGGGCCTCTACGAAGGCAAGGAGATCGGCGATCGCGGCCAGATCGGTCTCATCACCTACATGCGTACCGATTCGACCCGCGTCGCCGCGGAGGCGATCGACGCCGTGCGCGAAACGATCGCGGCGACCTACGGCGCCGACAAGCTGCCGGCGAAACCGAACATCTACGCCTCGAAGAAGGGCGCCCAGGACGCCCACGAGGCGATCCGGCCGACCTATCTCGACCTGCCGCCCGAGGCCGTCGCCCCCTACCTCGAGCCCGACGACCTCAAGCTCTATCGCCTGATCTGGGAGCGTTTCGTCGCCAGCCAGATGCTGCCGGCGGTCTTCGACGTCACCCAGGTCGACATCGAAAACGGCATCTACACCCTGCGCGCTTCGGGCAAGGTGATGAAGAGCGCCGGCTTCCTCGCCGTCTATCAGGAGGCGAAAGAGGAGGCGGCCGAACGCCGCGCCGCGCAGAAGGGCGATGTCGACGACGAGGACGAATCCGAGGGGCTCTTGCCCGCCTTGAAGGAGGGCGAGAAGCTCAAGCTGGTGAAGCTCGACAAGGAGCAGAAGTTCACCCAGCCGCCGGCGCAGTTCAGCGAAGCGACGCTGGTCAAGGCGCTCGAGGAGAACGGCATCGGCCGGCCTTCGACCTACGCCGCCATCCTCTCGACCCTGACGACGCGCGACTACGCCGAGAAGCTCAACGGGCGCTTCAATCCGCTGGCGCTCGGC
>JBDSRU010000388.1:0-2939 GCA_039929145.1 Thermoanaerobaculia bacterium | reverse complement strand
CGCGACTCTCGACTCGCGCCTCCGGCGCGGTGCGCTCGACCGCGATGGCTCCCTCGCGGTCTTCGCCGACACGGTCGGCTTCATCCGCAAGCTGCCGCATCATCTCGTCGCGTCGTTCCGATCGACCCTGGACGAGATCGTCCAGGCCGACCTGATCCTGCACGTCATCGACCGCAGCCACCCGCGCTGGCAGGAGCAGAAAGACGTCGCCGAAGAGGTCATGAAGGACTTGGGCATCGACCTCGAGAAAGTCCTCGAAGTGCACAACAAGATCGACCGCCTGCCGGCCGAGGAGCGTATTTCGCGCGCCCGCGCCGGGCTGGTCTCAGTGTCGGCCGAGACCGGCGAGGGGATTCCGGCCCTGCAGTCGAAGATCGCCCGGGCTCTCGGCGAGAAAGCGCACTCCCGGCCGCAGGAGCGCAACAGCGCCGCATACTGGGACGAGGTCGCCGCCCGCCAGACAGGCGAGCTCACCGGGGCGATCGCCGCTGACGAGATCCGCGAGACCGCGGACGCTCCCTCCGTTGCTCCGTCCGCCGCCGCAACCTCCGCAGCGGCTGCCGTGGACGAATCGGCGAAGCCGGTGCGTTCCGGCCCGAGCCGGATCGGCGGCGGTACGGCTCCGCGCAGTCGCAAGCGCACTCGCTGAGGCGGCGGGCACGGCGGACCGGAGCCCGCCACGGCGCCGGTTGGCGATCCGTCAGCGAGCTTCAGCGTTCCCGGGACTTGTCGCGAGGGCGCGCCGTCGCATAAACTTCAGGGCTCCGGTGGGGCTGTAGCTCAGTTGGGAGAGCGCTTGAATGGCATTCAAGAGGTCGACGGTTCGATCCCGTTCAGCTCCACCAATCATCTCCCGTAATCACAGCAGTTAGCGCGACGGCCCCGGGAACACTCGGGGCCGTTTTTGCGTCCGGCCGTTGCGGCCGCGCGCCAGAGGGCCGTCAGGGAATCGTGGTGTCGTCGGCCTCGAGGTCGCTGGCAATGAGCTCCGACCGGCTCGCGAGGTGAAGGGTCGCCAGCGCTTCGCCGGCGCGGAGGACCTCCGCCGAGGCATGAAAGGCGGGCGCCGCCTCTTCGATGGCCGCGGTCAGGTCGCGCTCGAGCCGCTCTCGTTCCGCAGAGCTGAGCGGTGTCTCGCCGCGGCTCACCCGATCCGCGCGGCCGGTCATGTCGCAGAGTTCCATGAGCTGCGGATCTCCCATTGCCGCTAGTTCAACCGCGCGGGAACTCTGACGTTCTCGCGAACCCGCCGTCGGCCCATCTCCGTCAGGGCGGCGAGGAGCTCGGCACAGAACTGGTCGATCTCGGCGGCGTCCGTCAGTTCGCGCACATCCACGTCGCGTGCTTCGCCCATCTCGCGACAGTCCTTGCCTTCCGGTTCGCCTTCGTGGGGGGCATTGGTTACGGGGAACATTCGACGTCCTTTCTCGACGCCCGCTCGCGGTCTCGCCGAATGCGAGATCGAGCAGGCCAGCCGGGTCGCGGGACACGTTGCAGCCGCGATGCCAGCCGCGAACCCCCTGTTTTCAAGGCATCTCGCGGCATGAAGGCGATCGCCGCGAGCGCGCATTTCTGCAAATCGCTGCGTGGGTTCCGCCCTTTCGGCAAGGGTGTGCGAGAACCCGGCGGGGAAATACGTCCTTCTCCAGAATGAAACGGACGCGACTCAGCCGCTCCATGAAGGGAACCTCCCCGGGACGATCGACCGCCGCATGCGCCTCCTCGATCGCCTGAGCTTCGAGGCCCGGCGGCGCAGGCTCTCCCTGCGCACGGAGAAGGCCTACCGCGGCTGGGTGCGGCGCTACGTCCTCTTCCACGGCAAACGCCATCCCGCCGAGCTCGGCGCGGAGGCGATCGGCGCTTTCCTCACCGCGCTGGCCGTCGACCTCGGAGTCGCTGCCGCAACGCAGAACCAGGCGCTCGCCGCCCTGCTCTTCCTCTATCGCGAAGTCCTCGGGATCGATCCCGGCCCGCTGCCCGACGCCACACGCGCCAGGCGCCCGAAGCGCCTGCCGGTCGTGCTCTCGCGCGACGAGGCGCGGCAGCTGATCGGTGCGCTCGCCGGCGTCGAGCGTCTGGTGGCGCTGCTGCTCTATGGCGGTGGCCTCCGCCTCCTCGAAGCTCTGCGGCTGCGGGTCAAGGACCTCGACTTCGAACGCCACGAGATCACCGTGCGCTCGGGCAAGGGAGACCGCGACCGCAGGACGATGCTCCCGGCGACGGCCGCCCTCGAGCTCGCTCCGCACCTGGCGGCGGTCCGCCGGCTGCACTCCCAGGATCTTCGCGCCGGCAAGGGCAAAGTCGAGCTCCCAGGTGCCCTGGAGCGAAAACTGCCGCGCGCCCCGGAAGAGTGGGCCTGGCAATGGGTCTTCCCGTCGGCGAAGTTCGCGCTCGATCCCCGCTCGGGCGAAACTCGCCGCCATCACCTCTATCCGGAGCGCGTCCAACGCGCAGGCGTCGCCGCCGCCAGGAACGCCGGCATTCCGAAGCGCGTCACCTGCCACACACTGCGTCACAGCTTCGCCACCCACCTGCTGGAAGCCGGCTACGACATCCGCACCGTCCAGGAGCTCCTCGGCCACCGCCAGGTGACGACGACCATGATCTACACCCACGTCCTCAACAAAGGCGGCCTCGGCGTTCGCAGCCCCCTGGACGCACCGTGAGCCGCGTTCGGATTATTCGACCGATTTCGTCGCCTTTCCCAATCCCGCGATTCTGGAGATTCCAGCGCAACTTCAATCCCCTGAAGCCCGTGCACGAGAAGGAGCGCGGTTGTGCAAAACTCTTATCCCGTCAATGTCACACACAATGCAAATGTCCAAGCTGTCGACGAACCGTAGTTAGGCATCGGAATGAACGACCTCGACTCACGAACAACGCTCGCGGAAACTAGGGGCGCCGGAGTAGGGAAGGATCTTCTTCTTGCCCTTGGGGTC
>JBDSRU010000387.1:0-2647 GCA_039929145.1 Thermoanaerobaculia bacterium | reverse complement strand
GTAGTGCGAGCCGATGGCGTGCAGGATCATGAAGATCGTGATCAGGGTGTAGGAAAGGTTCGACAGTCGGAAGTAGAAACCGAGGCCGACGATGAGTGGCACTCCGGCGAAGACCAGGATGTTCTCGAGCCACCAGTCGTCGGGAAAGACCGGGTGGATCGCTGCCCAGGTCCAGACGGCGAGAAAGGCCGCGAGTAGCACGAGGTGGTAGCGGCTGAAGCTGCGCTTCGCGGCTGCGGCCAACTTGGCTTCGCTCTTCGGGCTCATGGCGCGGAAAACTAGCACTGGAGGAGCCCGATGGCGAGCTCTCAGGCCTCTGTCGGACGGCCGATTTGTCCGGCGAATCCCGGGTCACGGACAGATGGCGGATTAGAATGGCGCGGTGGCGACGCGACGGACGAGCTGGAGCTTTCTGGGCCGTGTGCCGTATGCCGCGACGTCGGCGTTGCAGGTGGAGATCCGTGAGGCTCTCCGACGCGGCGAAGGACCGGAGCGGCTGCTGCTGCTCGAGCACGAGCCGGTCTTCTCCCTGGGCAGGAACGCCACCGCTGCGGACGTCCTGTGGAGCGCCGAAAGGCTCGCGGAGCACGGCGTCGAGGTGCAGTCGACAGATCGCGGCGGCCAGGTCACCTTTCACGGGCCAGGCCAGCTCGTGGGCTATCCGATTCTCGATCTGAACCCCGACCGGCGCGACATCCGGCGCTACGTCCGCGACCTGCAGAACGTGCTGGTGCTCACCCTGGCCGACTTCGGCATTGCCGCCGCGGGCGGGGAGGGTGAGCGCATCGGAGTCTGGACCGGGGCGCGCAAGATCGCTTCGCTGGGAGTTCATCTCTCGCGCTGGCGGACGACCCACGGCTTCGCCCTCAACGTCGCGCCCGAACTGGCACTCTTTGGCGGCATCGTCGCCTGCGGAATGCCCGAGGTCGAAATGACCTCGATCGCCCGCGAGAGCGGTCGGTCACCGACCCTTGAAGCCGTGGCCGAGCGTGTCCGCGAGCACTTCAGCGAGGTGTTCGAGCGCGAATTGGTCGGGGATCCGGCGCTGGCGCTGCGCGAGCTCGGCGAACCCGTTCGATGACCGCCCGGCCGGCGATCGAAATCGGCCTGAACGCCGTCATCGTCGCGGTGACTGACGAAGAGCCGCGTCTGCTGGCGGTGCACCGCGGAGACGGGCCCGGGGCGGCGAACGAGCTCGCGCTGCCCTCGGGTCCCCTCGATCCCGCGAAGGACCGCACCCTCGAGCTCGCCCTGGGCGGCTGGGTGCGCGAGCAGACCGGCGTCGAGCTGGGCTACGTCGAGCAGCTCTACACCTTCGGCAACCGCTTCCGCGACCCGCGCGAACGCCTGGGGGGACCGCGCGGGATTTCGATCGCCTATCTCGCCCTCGTGCGGGAGGCACCACTCGACGGCGCGGCGGGCGCGAGCTGGAGGAGCTGGTACGACTTCCTGCCGTGGGAAGACTGGCGGGACGGCAGACCCTGGGTGCTCGAGCGCGAGATCGCGCCAGCGCTCGAACGCTGGGTACGTCGCGGCGCCGGCCGCGCTGCCGTTGCGCTGCGCCGCGAACGCGCCGACATCTGCTTCGGCCAGGGTGGCGTGCCGTGGAATGGTGAACGCGTCCATGACCGATTCGAGCTGCTCTATGAAGTGGGTCTGGTCGCCGAGGGGTATCGAGATGCGCCTCACGGCACCGGAGATGCGGCTCAGGGCGCGGAAGCTCTGCCGCCGGTCGACTCAGGCCTGCGTCTCGGCCGGCCGATGGCGCTCGACCATCGCCGAATTCTCGCCTCCGCACTCGGCCGTCTGCGAGGCAAGCTGCGCTATCGACCGGTGATCTTCGAGCTCCTGCCCGGCACCTTCACGCTGCTTCTGCTGCAGCGCACGGTCGAAGCTCTGGCGGGCCTGCGGCTGCACAAACAGAATTTCCGCCGGCTGGTGGAGCAGGGCGGCCTGGTGGAGGGAACCGGGCGCCTCGAAGCCGGCACGGGAGGCCGCCCTGCCGAACTTTTCCGGTTCCGCCGTGACGTTCTGCGCGAACGTCCCGCCGCCGGAGTCGGGCTCCCCGGATTGCGCTCCGGAGGCTGAGACGTTGCCCCCCAGGAGAAGCCCCGGAGCGCTTGACATTCAGTAATACTCAAACCTAGGATAAGAGAGTCCCGGCGCGTGCCGGTTTTTCTTGGCAACACATATTCTCATATTGAGCATAAGAGAGAGCGAGCGATGACCGAGATGCAGCTTCCAGCGGGCGCTACGCCCGCCGCTAGCCTCCCCTTCACCGCCGAAGTCGAGCGCGAGACGGCGCCGATCTATGCCCGCTTGAGCCGCGTGATGCCGGCCATCGAGTGGCCGGTGCACGCGCCGTATATCGCGGCGATCCAGCGCCTGAAGAAAGAGCGCAACGCGGTCATCCTGGCGCACAACTATCAGACGCCGGAGATCTACCACGGCGTCGCCGACTTCGTCGGCGATTCGCTCGGCCTAGCGCAGCAGGCGGCGAAGACCCCGGCCGAGGTGATTGTGCAGTGCGGCGTGCATTTCATGGCCGAGACCTCGAAGGTGCTGTCGCCGGAGAAGATCGTGCTCATCCCCGATCGGCTGGCCGGTTGCTCGCTCGCCGCGTCGATCACCGGTGCCGACGTGCGGC
>JBDSRU010000386.1:0-2847 GCA_039929145.1 Thermoanaerobaculia bacterium | reverse complement strand
GCCAGTTCGGCTTCGAGGATCGGCGACGATTCGACGCGGAACAGGCGATCGCTGCCGTCGGGAAAGGGCAGCGTCACGAGCAGCGGCGCGGCGAGCGCCGCGTTCGTGCGCTCACCCGGTGCCATCGCCAGCAGGTCTTCGAGTGCTCCGAGGTCGAGCTCGAGGGTTCGATAGCGCGCAGGCAGTGGAGCATCGTGCTCGCCGCGCGCCGGCAGGAGGCCCGAGGCCGCGGGAGAGAGATCGTGGAACGGACCGTCGATCGCGAGGAGCGCCAGCGGGCTGAACAGCATCGCCAGCATGAGGAGGTGCAGAGAGCCACGAACGCGCATCGGAAAACCTCTCGATCGGGTAGGGTCGGGGCCCCGCAGGAACCCGTGGTCGGGTTGGATCGGCAGAGACTATCAGCGATGCTGAGCCCTGCGCGGAGCCCTGCCGAGCGCGTCACGCCTGGCGGTCGAACCCGGACGTTTCGTCCCGGTGTGGTGTAATTCCGTTGCGTGAATTCGAACTCGTCCAGCGCCGTGGCCTTTCTCGACCGCGGGCCGGTCTGGTGGCCCATTTCCGAGCTTGCGACGGTGCGAACCAGCTCCCGCTTGCGCCAGTTGGTCGGAATCTGGCTGGCGCTGGTGCTCCTTTCGGTGGCATTCGGCGTGTTGAACGTCTGGTTCAACTGGAACGGCATCGCGCTGTCGATTGCCGGCATACCGTTCGAAGTGACGATCTATCCCCCGTTCCTCTTTTCGGTGCTGATCGCGCTCTGGCTCGGTCCGACCTGGGCGGCGATTCCGATCTATCTGGCGAACCTCGCCAGCGCGCTCGCCTCCGGCCTCGACTTTCCGCTCGCCGCGCTGTTCGCGGTCGCCGGTGTGATGGAGACGCTGATGCTCTGGGCGTCGCTCGTCGCGGTCCGTGTCGATCCGGATCTGCGCCGCGGGCGCGACCTCGCCTGGTTCGCCGGCGCCGGCCTGGTCGCGGCGGTCACCGGCTCGCTCGCCGCGATCCTCTGGAACAGCAGCCACGCGCTCGACCCGGTCGCCGGCCAGCAGATCTGGCGCGGCTGGGTGATCGGCGACCTGCTGCAACTGATGCTCATCGTCTTGCCGATCCTCCTCCTGGGAGGCCGCAAGGTGCGCGGCTGGGTCGATCGCCACTTCGTCTCACCGCCGCTGCACGACTTCAGCTATACCCATGGCGTCTCCCTCACCGTGGTCGGTTTCGGCATTCTCGGACTGGTGGTCTTTCTCGGCGTCCACCAGGCGTTGGGCACGATCGAGCTCGCGCTCGACGCGCGCACCGCGAGCGGCGATCTCCTGCTTCCCCGCTTGCGAGAGATCGTGCTGGTCATGGGTCTGCTCTCGACCGCGCTGATCGTCACCACCGGCCTCTTCTCGACCGCTCTGGCGCGGCTCGGCGAGCGTCAGCGCCGCGACGCGATGCAGGACAGCCTCACCGGTTGCGCCAACCGGCGCGCTTTCGGACAGAACTTCCAGAAGGAAGCCGAACGCAGCCGCCGCCTGCGGGTCGGAATCGGTCTGCTGTTCGCCGACCTCGATCGCTTCAAGGAGCTCAACGACCGGCACGGCCATGCCGTCGGCGACGTCATCCTGGAGCGCGCCGCGCGCCGTATCGAGGGCGCCTTGCGCGAGACCGACCTGCTCTTCCGCTGGGGCGGCGAAGAGTTCGTCGTGCTGATGCCGCACACGCCGGGATCGGAGGTCGGCGCGATCGCGGAACGGGTCCGCGAGGCCCTCGATCGCGCGCCGCTCCTCGCGCTGCCGGGCGGCGAGGAGATCGCGATCACCGCCAGCCTCGGAGGCGCGTCGGCGGCGGACTTTCCGTTCGACGCCACCGAGCTCCTGCGTCGCGCCGACGACGCCTGCTACGAAGCCAAGCGTCTGGGCAGGAATCGCGTGCAGCTCGCCGCGCCGGGCGAAGGCCGTTGACCGGCCGCAAGCCACCGAGATGGGGCTACCTCGCGGTCGCGATCGCGCTTTTCCTGGTCTGGAGCAACAGCTTCATCGCCGCCTCGTACCTTCTGGGCGGCGAGCGGCCCGCGGCGCAGTTGGACTGGCTCGGCCTCTCCGCGGCACGCTTCTCGCCGCTCGTGCCGCTCTGCCTCATCTACTGCTTCGGCTTCCGCCGGCGGCAATGCATGGCGCTTCTGCGCCGCTATCCGCTGCGCCTGCCGCTTTCCGGGCTCCTCGCCGTGCCGGTCTACAACCTCGCGCTCTACTACGGCCAACAGCATGGAGTGCCGCCGCCGGTCGCCGCGTTGACCACCGGGCTGACGCCGATGCTGCTCCTCGTCTTCGCTGCGGTCGCCCTCGGCGAGCGTCTTACGCTCAGGAGAATCGCCGCGTTCTCCATCGCCCTGGCCGGCCTGTTCACCATTTCGCTGTCGCGCGGCGGACTCGCGGGCCTGCCGACGTTCGGAGTGCTCCTCGCCATCACCGCCATCGCCCCGGTCGCCTGGTCGATTCACACGATCCTCAGCAAAGCCGTCGTCGGCACGAAGCCGTTGCGCCAACTGCGTGTCGCGACGGAGCCCGTCGCAACAGAGCAGGTCGCGGCAGAGCCGGTGACGGCCGAAGAGGCCGCCGGCTCGCCGCTCGACTGGACCTACCTCACGATGGGAATCGGCAGCCTGCCGCTGCTCTTTCTCCTGCCTTTTCACGGCGGGCGCGAGCTGCTCGCGCTGCGTCCCGGCGGTTGGGTGGCGCTCTTCCATCTTTCGGTGCTGTCGGCATTCATCGGCTATGCCGTCTGGAGCTGGCTCCTGCGCCACCTTCCGGCTTCCACGGTCGCCTTCTTCGTCTTTCTCAACCCGCCGCTCACGCTGATCTCGAA
>JBDSRU010000385.1:0-14455 GCA_039929145.1 Thermoanaerobaculia bacterium | reverse complement strand
CCGGCGCGCCTCGGAGATGCGCCTCGTCGAACGCCTGCCGGCGCTCGCTGTGGGAGAGAAGATGGCGATTGCGCGCAGCGCCGCCCCCGGGGTTCTCTCGGCGGTGCGGCACGACCCGACGCCAAGGGTGATCGCGGCGCTGCTCGAGAATCCCCGGCTCACCGAGGGGCTGCTCCTGCCTCTCCTCGCGTCGGAGGCTGCCCTGCCGGCGGTGCTCGCGGTCGTCGCCGGCAACCCGAGATGGAGCGTCCGCTACCCGGTGAGGCTGGCGCTCTGCCAGAACTCCCGCACTCCGCTCGAACGCGCCCTGATGCTGCTGCCCCTCCTGAAGCGGGGCGATCTGGAGGGGGTTTCGGCCAACGTACGCCTCCCGCTCCCGCTGCGGCGCCGGGCCCAGCTCCTCGCCCGGGGAGGGCAGGAACTGCGAATTTGACCGCGAAGGACGGGACTCGATACCCTAGGCAGCCCGGCAGCAGGCCTTCCGGTACCAGCATGAGCCAGTCCGTCTCCGAAGAAACGTCGAAGTCAGCGGAAGCGCAAGCCGCCCAGAACCCGCGCCCCTCGTTCGGTTCTTGGCTTCGCCACCAGCGCGAAGCGCGCAGCGTTTCGATGCGCGAGATCGCCGACAACAGCAAGATCAGCCTGCGCTACCTCGAAGCGCTCGAGCAAGACCGGTTCGATGTCCTGCCGGCACCGGTATTCGCGCGCGGCTTCCTGCGCGAATACGCGCGGGTCGTGGGACTCAATCCGGACGAGGTCGTGAACCTCTATCTCGTCGCGCTGGAGGAGCGCGCGGAGGGCAGCCGCCGCGTCGAACGGGCGAAGCCGGCGCGCAGCGAGAGCCTGAGTCGCTCGCCCTCCTCGCTCGGCTACGGGCTGCTCCTCGGCCTGGCGGTCGTGCTCTTCGTGGGCATCGCGGCCCTGCTTTCCTTCCTGGCCGAACGGCGCCGGGCGACGCCGACGCAATCGCGGCTCGTCGCTCCGGCGACCATGGCCACTCCGGTCCAGGAGACTCCTGCACCGGGACCGGCGTCGGCGCTCGCCGAGGGAAAGACCGGAGCCGCATTGCCGGACTCCTTCGCGCTTCCGGCGACCGTGCCCGGCGGAGAGAGCGCCCTGGCGCCGACGGCTCCCTCGGCCCTTCCGGTCACCGGCTCGCCGACTCCAGCCGCTCCTTTTCGCGTCGTTCTCAATTTCAATCAGGACTGCTGGATGGAATCGGTCGTCGACGGGAACCGGCGCACGAGTGAGCTCAAGGCCGCCGGCGAGACCGTGCAGCTCGAGGCTTTCCAGACGGTCGTCCTCACGCTCGGCAACTCCCACGCGCTCACCGTCGAAGTCGAGGGCGTGCCGTTCGCGCTGCCGGAGAGTGCGACCCGGGTGGTGCGCGATCTGCGCATCGAGCGCCCCGTCCGTTCGGGCCAGACACCTCCAGGTGCGCCCGCCGCACCCGCGCCGGTCGCGCACTCTCCTCCGGTCCGTCGCTGACCCCCGTGGCGTCGACCCACCCGCTCGTCGACCAGGTCCGGTCCGGTGCAAGCCGCGAGCTGCAACTGCTGGCCGCGCAGGGCATCCTGCCGCTCTCGGCGCAGGAGCTGATCCCGCTTCAGGTCGAGCTCACCGCTTCGGAGAGCGACGAGATTTCTGGTTACGCGCGATCGTCGCTCGACGAGCTCGAGCCCAACCTGGCGGCCACCTTCGTCGCCACCGAGGCTTCGGAAGAGGTCCTCGAGTACTTCGCCACCCATCCGAGCCACCCTTTCATCGTCGAGGCGCTGATGCGGCGCCGGGACGTGCCGCGGCTTCTGCTCGTTGAACTCGCCCCGAAGCTCACGCCAGACCTGCAAGAGCGTCTGCTGCTGCGCCAGGACGCGATCATCGAAGAGCCGGAGATCCTCGACGCGCTCGAATCCAACCCCGAGCTCTCGGTCTATTCGCGGCGCAAGATCGCCGAGTATCGAGAGCACCTGCTGCCGCGCGCGCGTCCCTCCGCAGAGGAGAGCTACTCGGACCTCCAGAAGGTCGTGCTCGAGCCCGAGGAGCTGGCGGCGATCGAACAGGCGCGCGAGATGCCGGCGGTGGGCGAGCGCGACGAAAAGACCGGGCTTTCGGAGAGTCAGATCCGGGTCCTCCCGGTGCCCCTCAAGATCAAGCTGACGCGCGGCGCCTCGCGGACCCTGCGTAACATCCTGATCAAGGACACCAACCAGTCGGTGGCGTTGTCCGTGGTCAACAATGCGGCGATGTCGGTCGACGAGATCGCCCAGGTCGCCGGCAGCCGGTCGGTCATCGACGAGGTCCTGACCGTCATATCGCGACGCCGGGAGTGGTTGGCGAAGTACAAGATCTGCCTGGCCCTGGCGAAGAACCCGCGAATTCCGGTCGGCGTGGCGGTGAAGCTCCTGCCCAAACTTTCGGTTCGCGATTTGCGTAGCATCTCCAAGGATCGCAACGTTTCCGACGCCGTGCGCTCGTCGGCCGGTCGGTTGTATAGAATCAAGACCAAGTAAGTATGGCCAAGGATTACTACGTCATTCTGGGCGCGACCCGAAACTCCTCCAGGGAGCAGATCCGGGATCGCTTTCGCCAGCTCGCACGCGAGCGGCATCCGGACCGTTTCCAGGGAGCGGTGCGCCAGCAGGCCGAGCTCGATTTTCAGGACATCACCGAAGCTTTCAACGTGCTGGTCGACCCCGATCGGCGTCGTCAGCACGACCTCGAGCTGGCGCGGCCGGAGGCCTCATCGGCGGCGAGTGACGCCTCGCGTCTCGGCCGATTCCACATGGAGGCCGGGGTGCAGTTCTACCGCGACGGCAATTTCACCCAGGCGGGTGAAGCGTTCGAGAGCGCCATCCAGGCGGAGCCCAGGAACCACCAGGCCTGGCACCATCTGGCGCAGGCGCTCACCCACCAGCGTCGACATCTGATGCGCGCCGTCGAAGCGATCGCGCGCGCCTGCGAGCTCCAGGCCATCAACCCCGCCTATCTGAAGCTGGCCGGAAAGCTTCATGCCGAGGCGGGATTGGTGGATAAGGCAGAGCACTATTACAATGAGGCCGTTACCTGGGGCGGAGAAGATCCGGTAGTCTCCAAAGCTCTCGACGAGTTGCGCAAGGGCGAAAAGAAGGGCTGGGGCGGTCTTTTCGGAAAGGGCACCTGATGCTGCGCGCTAGGGCCTGCGGACTCTCTGATGTCGGAGTGCTCCGGAGCCACAACGAAGACTGCTTCGAAATCGACCCGGTTCATCAGCTCTTCGTCGTCGCCGACGGAATGGGCGGGCACAGTCACGGTGAGATCGCATCGCGCATCGCGGTGCAGGCCATCCGCGAGTGCATCGCCACCCCGGGAGACGGCTCCGACGACTCTCCGGGAGCCGGCCCGGCCGGGGTAGGCCGCCAGGGCGACCGCATTCGCAAGGCCATCCGTGTCGCCCACGACCGGGTTCTAAAGGCGATTCGCCAGGACGGTTCGCTGCACGGCATGGGCACCACCGTCGTCGGCATGGTGCTCGAAAGCGAAACCATGGCCGTCGCGCACGTCGGAGACAGCCGGGCCTACCGCCTGCGGAGTGGCAAATTCGAGCTTCTTACCCAGGACCACACCTGGGTGAACGAGCAGGTCGTGGCCGGGTTCCTCACCGAGGAACAGGCTCGCGTCCATCCGCTCAAGAACGTCGTGACGCGTGCGCTGGGCGGTGACAGCGAGGTCGAGGTCGACGTGCGCGAATGGCCGGTCGAGGTCGGCGACCTCTTCCTGCTGTGCTCCGACGGTCTGACGACGATGCTCTCCGACCCGGAGATTCTCGAGCGCCTGCATGGCAGCGCGCGGATGGAGGAGATCTGTGGCCGGCTGGTGCGCGACGCCAACGCCCGCGGCGGCTTCGACAACATCTCGGTGCTACTGCTGCGCATCGAATCGGACGCCGAAGTCGACAGCGACGAAGACACCGCCGCCGGCGTCGACTGATTCTTCTCCGGGCGCCTACTCCCCGAAGCGATAGCCTTTGCGCGCCGTGACCTCGAGCTCGGGGTTGGCAACGGTGACCTTGACCTTCTGAAATCCGCGCAGCCCGGTCATGTGCCCGGCCCGGTAGCTCACCAGGTAGTAGCCGCTGGTCTCTCTGGCGACCTCCGCAATCGGCGTCTTGAAATGCAGGACGTTCGGAAAGTACCTGCCGCCGGTGTTGTCGGAGATGTGACTCATGGCGTCGGCGAACGGATGCTGAGCACCGGTGTCGGTGAGGTCGAAGGTGTAGACCGCGACGTTGGCGTCGTTCAACGACTCCGACATCGGCTCGAAATAGCGCGGATCAGGTTCGTACTGGTGAAAGCGGTTCATCCGCCCGAATCCGATGGTGAACAGCAGGAGGTTCTTCCTGCCCACGAGCGGTGCCGTGGCCTCCGCGACCAGGGTGAGCGCCTCGTAGATCGTGCCGGTCTCGCGGCTCAGGGCCTCTCCCACGGGCAGGCCGGGGGCGATCGCGGGGTCGCCAGGAAGCGATTGCGCCTGACGCGACGGGAAATTCTCTCGCGCTCCCCTTCCGGTGGTGGCATTCAGGATCGCCCGTTCGATCGCCGCCGGGTCGCGAGAGAAGTCCTGGAAGATCTTCAGCCGGTTGTCGTACCCCAGCACCGCTACCCAGTCCGTGGGGGCGAGCCCGGAGTGCAGCCACTCGATCGCGTCCTTGCCGGCACGGATCTGACGCTGCAGCAGGCCGGGCACATCGACGTTGTGCGAGCGCTGGTCGTCGAAGAAGAAGACGAAGTAGTGCGGCGCGAGTCCGGAGTTGTCCGCCGGCGCCTGCGCACCGGCCGGAGCGCTCTGCGCACCGGCATACCTGCGATTGCTGTAGAAGGTGGCGCCGGTCGCCTTCACTTCGCGATCCTCTTCCGTGATCCGGAAGTCGTCCGGACCCAGCCCGAGAATGGGATTTCCCTTCTTGTCCGTCACCATCACGTCGAGCAGCACCTCGCTGACCAGGATCTCGGCGCCGAACGGTGCAATGAGTGTCGGCGGGTCCTCCGCGGGCGCTTGCGCACGCAATGCCGGTGAGTGCGCAGCGGCGCAGAGAGCGGCGAGGAACAAGCCGCGGTCAAGAAGGGTGCTGCTGCGGAACGATCGATGGTTTTCTCGGAGCATGGTGCTTTTTCCTTTACTGAAAGTCAGCGTTGCGGCTACCGCATCCGCTATGGACGTGCACGGGACGGAAGTCAGGAAATCGAGTTCGTGTAAAAGCCGCCGCGGGCGGCGAACTTTCGCAGCGCATCGCCGGGCAGAAGACGCGGTCCACGCTCGGCGGCGAGCCGTTCGAGCCGGGTCACGATCGACTCCAGGCCCTCCTGGTCGGCCCAGCGGCAAAGTCCGCCACGGAACGGCGGAAAGCCGATTCCGAACACCAGCGCCAGGTCGAGCGCTCCCGGCCCCTCGACGATTCCTTCCGCGAGACAGCGCGCCGCTTCGTTGAGCATCGGCAGGATCAGGCGCTCGGGATCAGGCGGCGCGAGGCTTTCACGCGGCTCGAGATTCAGGATGGCGTAGATCGCCGGATCGACTCCCCGCTCGCGGCCTTTTTCGTACCCGTAGATCCCCTTGCCGGTCTTCGTGCCGAGGCGCGCTTTGTCCTCGGCGATACGGCCGATCCAGGCCGGAAAGTGCAGGCGCTCGGGAAAGGCGTCGTGAAGGATGTGCCCGACCTTCGCCGAGACGTCGAGTCCCACCTCGTCCGCGAGCCGCAACGGCCCCATCGGCATCCCCCAGTCGACCAGGGCGCGATCGATCGCCTCGACCCGGTGGCCTTCGTCGAGCAGCCACATGGCCTCCGCCGAATAGAAGGCCAGCAGGCGGTTCACCAGGAAGCCCGGACCGTCTCGCACCACGACGGGGGTCTTGCCGAGCCGCCGGGCGAAGGCCGTCGCGGTGCGGACGGCGATCTCGCCGGTGAGACTTCCGGCGACGATCTCCACCAGCGGCATCTTGTCGACCGGATTGAAGAAGTGCATGCCGACGATGCGCTCGCGCCGTGAAGCGAGCCGGCCGATTTCGTCGATCGAGAGCGACGAGGTGTTGGTGGCGAGGACTGCGGACGGCGCGAGGCGTTGCGAGAGGTCGGCGAAGATCTGCTGCTTGACCGCCAGATTCTCGACCACCGCTTCGAGCACGAAGTCGGAGCTCTCGAGACCGGCCTCTTCGAGCGTCGGTTGCAGGAGCGCCATGCGGCGCCGCATCTCGGCCGGCTTCAGCCGGCGACGGCGGACCTGCTTGTCGAAGAGCGCCGCGGCGTGCTGCAGGGCGGTGGTGATCGCTGCGGGTTGGATGTCCTTGAGGCGCACCGGCAGGCCGGCCTTGTCGGCCATCAGTTGGGCAATGCCGCCGCCCATGACCCCTGCTCCGAGGACCGCCGGCCGGCGGACGTCGACCGGTGGACCGTCGCCATCCTTCTTGGCCGCTTCCATGAGTCCGAAAAGGTGAATGAGATTCTTGGCGGTCGCTGAGATCGCGAGGGACCGCACGGCTCTCGCTTCGGCCTCGAAGCCGGCGGAGCGGCCTTTCTCGAGGCCGATGCGCACGACGTCGAGCGCCGCGATCGGAGCCGGATAGCGCCCCCGGGTGGCGCTCTCGGTCTTCTTGCGCGCCTGATCGAGGACGAACCAGCGTCCAGCCGGACCTTCGAGCAGGAGACGCTTCAATCCTCCCGGCGGGCGCCGGCGCGGCCGCTTGCGGCCGATCTTGCCGCGCGCGAAGTCGCGCACGTGATGCAGGAACCCGGCCTCGGGGAAGAGCGCATCCGCCAGGCCCATGTGCAGCGCCTGGCGGCCGGAGATGGCCTTGCCGGCGAGGATCATGTCGAGGGCCGCTACCAGCCCGACCCGACGCGGCAGACGCACACAGCCGCCCCAGCCGGGGAGAATTCCGAGTTTGACCTCGGGCAGGCCGATGCGCAGCTCCGGCCGGTCGGAGATGACGATGTAGGTGGAGGCGAGGGAGAGCTCGGTACCGCCGCCAAGGCAGGTCCCCGAGACCGCTGAAACGGTGGGGAAGGGGAGGCTTTCCCAGGCCGCGAAGAGGCGGTGCCCGTAGCGCGAGCCGGACTCGGCCTGTTCCGGGTCGGTGACGCCGGCGATCTCCGCGACATCGGCGCCGGCGATGAACATCCCCGGCTTCGGCGACACCAGGACGAGGCATCCGATGTCGTCGCGCGCGGCAAGCTCGACGAGCAGTTGATCGAGCTCGGCCATCGCCTCGCGGGTGAAGATGTTGGCCTTCCTGTCCGGCAGATCGAAGGTCAGCGTCGCGAGGTGGTCCTCTCCGATTTCGAGGTGGAACGCTCGCGCCATCTAGCCGGCGCCTCCGGCGTCACCCGCGGCGTAGAGGTGGTCGAGGATCGCCTTGTACTTGACGTTGATCACCCGGCGCTTCACTTTGAGCGTCGGCGTGAGCTCGCCGCCTTCGAGCGTGAAATCGGCCGGCACGAACTCCCAGACCCGGATCTGCTCGTAGCGCGCCAGATGCGCGTTGACCGCTTCCACTTCGGCCTGCACGATCGCCCTGAGCTTCGGATTCCGGAGCCGCTCTTCGATCGTGCCGCCGAGCTTTTCGCCCGCGGCCCAGTTCTTGACGACCTCGAAGTCGGGCACGATCAGCGCGGCCAGATACTGGCGGCGATCGCCGATCACCACGGCCTGCGAGATCCACCGGCTCGCCTTGAGGGCGTTCTCGATCGGCGCCGGCGCGATGTTCTTGCCGTAGGCGTTGACGATGAGCTCCTTCTTGCGATCGGTGATCACCAGGAATCCGCCGTCGTCGAGATGACCGATATCGCCGGTATGGAACCAGCCCTCGCCGTCGATCGCCTCGGCGGTCGCCTGCGGTTTGCCGTAGTAGCCGCGCATGGTGTTCGGCCCGCGCGACAGGATCTCGCCGTCTCCGGCGATGTGCACCTCGATTCGCGGCATCGGCCTGCCGACGGTGCCGAGCCGGGTCGCGCCGCGAGCGTTCACCGAAATCACCGGCGAGGTCTCGGTCAGGCCGTAGCCTTCGTAGATCGGAATCCCGGCGCCCCAGAAGAACTCGGCCACGTCGCGACCGAGGGGGGCGCCGCCGGAGATGGCGAAGACGAACCGGCCTCCCAGGCGCTCGCGCACCTTCGCGAAGACCAGCTTGTCGGCGAGCCTCACCTTGAACCCGGGCGGCTCGAAGGCGAGGCGCTGGGGCAGCGCTTCCCGTCCGACAGCGAGGGCCCAGCGGAAGATGCGGGCCTTGAAGCCGCCACCTGAGGTCGCGTTCTCGAGCACTCGCGCCATGACTTTTTCGTAGACCCTGGGCACGGCGACGAAGACGTGAGGCTTCACTTCGAGGAGATTCGCCGCCACCGTCTGCACCGATTCGGCGTAGGCGATGGTGATGCCGCGATAGAAGTAGCAGTAATCCACCAGGCGCTCGAACGAGTGCGACAGCGGGAGGAACGAGAGGGCGGTGAACTGTCCTTCGAGGCCGAGCACGTCGCAGCCCGTGACGGCGTTCGAGACGATGTTGTCGTGAGTCAGCATCACGCCCTTGGGATCGCCGGTCGTGCCGCTGGTGTAGATCAGCGTCGCCAGGTCTTCCGGTTTCGGCCGGGCCGCCATCTGCTCGAGCCACGCCTGGTCGGCTCCCGCGCCGCGCTCCATGAAGGCCTGAAGCGACTCGACGCCGGCCACAGCGCTCGCCTCCGGCGCGCCGATCGCGACGATGCGCTCGACGGCGGGCATCTCGCCACGGACGGCCAGGAGACCTTCCAGGCGCTCCTGGCCCTGCACGAAGAGCACCCTCGCGCCGCTGTCGCGAGCGACATAGGCGGCGCCTTCAGGAAGCAGGGTAGGGTAGATCGGCACCAACGCGGCACCGATGCAGAGCGTCGCGAAATCGACCGCCGGCCAATGCGGACCGTTCTCTGCCATGAGCGCGACACGGTCGCCCGGCTGCACGCCACTTTCGACCAGCGCCCTGGCGATCTGCCGCACCTCGCGCACCAATTCGGCGGTCGGAACGGCCACGTAGCGACCGCCCACCTTGTGCATCAGGCAGGCCTCCCGGTCGTAGCCCACGACGACCAGAAAGAGCTCGGACAGCGTGCGAATGGCCATTCTTGCTGCTCCCTCGCGAGACTTTTCGATTGTATCGGAGGTTCCGCTTGACCGTTCGGCCGGGGCAAAGGTATTCTCCCGACTCTTCGCGGACAACCTCCGCACCCCGTCGCGATCCCGAAGCGACGGTAGACGCAGCGCCACAAAACGGGGCGTAGCTCAGCTTGGTAGAGCGCACGGTTCGGGACCGTGAGGCCGGAGGTTCAAATCCTCTCGCCCCGACCATTCCCTCCCGCTTCGACGATTCCAGTCGCCGATCCCAGCAGACCGCGGGGCGAACCGCTCCAGGCTTCGTTTCTGGTCAGGTACAAAACCCGCTTCCAGCACGAGGGATCGGACGGTAAAATCAGGAGGTGATGCTTGCCTCGGCCGAAAGGGTGCGACCGGCGGGTCCGATCTCGTCAGATTCCTCCGGCGCAGGGGAGCGATGGGCGTGGCTACCGGCGGTCGCTGCGACCGTGCTCGGCGGATTGGGGCTCGCGGGATGGATGACGCCATATCGCGGGTTCGCGAGCCTCGTCCCGCAATCCATTCCGATGGCGCCGAGCACGGCGCTGCTGGTCCTGCTCCTCGGCGTCACGCTCATCCGGGCAGCGCGCTGGCAGTCCACCCGGTGGGCGACGCTCTTCGCTGCAATTGCGCTGGTCCTCTCCGGCGTACAACTGTCGCTGTTCGTCGCCGGTTCTCCGCCGGTACTGGACAACGTTCTGGTTCCTTCACCGGCCCCGTTCGGCGATCACCTGACAGGACGGATGTCACCGTGGACAGCGCTCGGCCTCGTGCTCGCCAGCGCGAGCCTGCTCTTGGTGAGCCTGAGCCTGCGCTTCATCGGCCCTACCCGGCGGCACCGCGCCATGGACAACGCCGGCGTCCTCCTGGCAAGCGTTGTCACCCTGCTGGGGGTCGTCGTGCTGCTCGGGTACCTGTTCGACGCGCCGCTCCTCTACGGCAGTCCAGTCGTCCCGATGGCCCTTTCTTCCGCCCTGGCCCTCTCCTGCCTCGGCGTGGCCGTGCTCGGTCTCGCGCCGAGAGACGGCGATCTGGTGCGGCCCTTCGTTGGCGCCGCGCCCAGAGCCACCCTGCTGCGGGCGTTTCTGCCAATCGTCCCCGCGATGGTCGGCTTCGAGCTGTTGCTCGCCCGGATCGATGGGTTGAACCGGGGGGTGAACGCGGCCCTGGCGGCGATCGCGGCCGCCTTCCTGGTGGCCTCAATTGTCGGCTATGCCTCGCACGGCGCCGGTCTGGCGCTCGCTCAGGCAGACGAGCGCTTCGCGAAGATCTTCCGCTCGGGTCTGGTGGCGTTTTCGATTGCGGAAAGGAAATCCGGCCGGATAATCGATGTGAATGCCCGATGGGCGGCGCTGTTCGGCTTCCAGCGCGAAGAGGTCATCGGCCGGACGGTTTTCGAGCTCGGGCTGTGGGACGACAGCGCGAGCCGTGAGACCTTCATCGCCGGGCTTTCTTCCAGCGGCACCCAGGCCCACACCGAGGCGGCTTTTCGCCGGAAATCGGGTGACGTCTTCCACGCGCTCGCCGCCGTCGAGGTCGTGACGATCACCGGCAACTCCGAGCCGCTGCTGATGACGGCGCTCATCGACCTCACCGAACGCAAGCGACTCGAGGCGCAGCTGCTTCAGGCGCAGAAAATGGAAGCCGTCGGACGGTTGGCTGGCGGCGTCGCGCACGACTTCAACAACGCGCTCGCCGTGATCCAGGGGTATACGGAAGTTCTCCTCGCCGGAGCCTTCGACGATGATCAGCGGAGCAGCCTGGGAGAGATTCAGCAGGCGACGACCCGCGCCGCGGGCCTGACTCGACAGCTGCTTTCCTTCAGCCGCAAGGAGGTCGCCGATCCACGGGCGGTCGAGCTCAACTCCTTGCTGGCGAATCTCGAGAAGATGCTGAAACCCCTGCTCGGCGAAGACATCGACCTCGCGATCTTTCCCGGGGCGGATCTCGGTGTGGTCAAGGCCGACCCCGGTCAGCTGGAGCAGGCGGTGATCAACCTGTGCGTCAATGCCAGGCAAGCCATGCCGAAAGGCGGCCACCTGCGCATCGAAACCGCCAACGTCGATGCCTCCCGAGTCGATAGCTGTGCAACGGGCGTCGCCCCGCAGGCGGCCGTCGCGCCGGGCCGCTACGTGATGGTGGCGGTGAGCGACACGGGATGCGGAATCGCCAGGGAGATCCTCCCGCGAATCTTTGAGCCGTTTTTCACTACCAAGGCGAAGGGAGTCGGCACGGGCCTGGGTCTGTCGATGGCCTACGGCAGCATCACCCAGGCCGGTGGCCACGTCAGGGTGGAGAGCGAAGTCGGCAGCGGCACCACGGTGCGGATCTACCTGCCGTGCATCGACGGTTGCGCCGAGGTCGAAGAGTTGCAGGTAGCCGCGGCGCCCGCGAAAGGGTCGGAGACGATCCTGGTGGTGGAGGACGAAGCCTCCCTGCGCGCGCTGGTTGGCAGGTTGCTACGCCAGGATGGATATCGCGTGATCGAGGCCGGCAGCGGACGCGAGGCGCTGCAAAAAGCTGTGGCGACGGCGGAAGAGATCCACCTGGTGATCAGCGACGTCGACATGCCCGGAATGAACGGGCGGGACTTCGTCGAAGCCCTCTCGGCCGTTCGTCCGGGGCTTCGGGTCATCTTCGTTTCGGGATACACCGACGACATTCTCGCCAGCCACGGTGTTCTCGAGCCGGGTACCGTCCTCCTCTCAAAGCCGTTCACCAAGGCCGCACTTTTGCGCAACGTACATGAGGTCCTGAAGCGGCCTCCTGCGGTCGCGGATCCAGCTGCAGCCCTGAACTGAATCGGTAGGCTCGAGGCAGCGTCGCGACTGGTAGGATCCGGCGGAACCCTGGCCGCCGGAGAGTCGACATGAACGCACTTGCAGCCTTCATCGCGCAGGCGAGGACCGGGTTCTCCCGGACCTTCTGGGTCGCGAACGTCCTTGAGCTCTTCGAGCGGCTGGCCTACTACGGCTCGAAGGCGATCCTCGCGGTCTACATCGCCGAGCAGGTCGGCCTCGGTCCCGGAAAGGCCGGCTTTCTCGTCGGCAGCGTCTTCAACACGCTGCTCTATCTCCTGCCGCCGCTTGCCGGCACGCTGGTAGATCGCTACGGCTTCAAGAAGAGCCTGCTCGCCTGCTTCTCGATCTTCAGCATCGGCTACTTCCTCGTCGGCCTCGGCGGCCTTCCGCAGGGCAAGCCGCTGATCGATGCGATGGGCGGCTCCACGTACATGATCACGGCGCTGGTGATCACCGCGATCGGCGGTTCGCTGATCAAGCCGTGCATCGTCGGTACGGTCGCCCGGACGACGACCTCGGAGACCAAGTCGCTCGGCTACTCGATCTACTACACACTGGTGAACTTCGGCGGCGCGATCGGTCCGCTGCTGGCGTTGCAGGTGCGGGAGAACATCGGCATCGCCTACGTGCTGGTGATGTCTTCGCTGGTCAGCCTGGCGCTGGTTTTCGGCACCCTCATCTTCTACAAGGAGCCGCCGCGACCCGCGGATGCGGCAGCTCCGAAGTCGATGGCCGGGGTGCTCGCCGACATGGCCAAGGTCTTCACCAATCTCAAATTCATGAGCTTCCTGGTGATCTTCTCCGGCTTCTGGATCATGTTCTGGCAGATCTTCTATTCCCTGCCGTTCTACGTGAAGGATGTGCTGCACTTCGGCAAGTTCGAGCTCATCGAGACGGTCGACGCGTGGACGATCATCCTGGTGACGATCCCGATCACCGCGCTCGCCAAGCGCATGAAGTCCCTGGCGGCGATGACCCTCGGCTTCGCGATCGCCTCGGCCTCCTGGTTCCTGATGGGCTTCTCGCCCACGCTTGCCTTCACGGTGGTCGCGATCGCTCTGTTTGCCATCGGCGAGGGGCTGCAGTCGCCGCGCTACTACGAGTACGTCGCGGATCTCGCGCCGAAGGAGCAGGTCGGCACCTACATGGGCTTCGCCTTCTTGCCGATCGCCATCGGCACCTTCGTCGCCGGCGCGATCGCCGGTCCGCTCATCGAGCGCTATGTCGGCGTCACCCAGGACAAGGTCTTCATCCCGGGTCCGGAGTACGCCCACGCCGGCAGGATGTGGTTCTGGGTCGGCGGCATCGGTGTCGTCTCGACCCTTGCCATGCTGACCTACGACCGGCTGGTCGTGAAGCGGAGCCGGTAGGCGGCTCATCCGCGAGAGGATGGGGGAACGTACTGCACGTCGAGGGACTGCCATGATCCGCCTTCGACCGGCCCGTCTCCGGGCCGCGCTCCTCGCGCCGGCGCTTGCCCCGCTCCTGGCGCTGGCTCTCGCGCCGGCGCTAGCTGCTCACGACTACTGGCTGGAGCTGTCGCGCTACCGGCCTGAGGCGGGCGGTGGGTTGCTCGTCTCCCACAGGGTCGGTGAAAAGCTCGATGGCGAAGCGGTTCCGCGCAATCCGCTGGCGATCGTGCGCTTCGATCTCATTGCAGCGGACGGCACGTCGACGCCGGTGCCGGGGCGCGACGGCTTCGATCCCGCCGGCTTCCTCAAAGTCGACACGGCCGGTCAGGCGCGCATCGTCTTTCAGAGCACGCGCTCGTTCGTCGAGCTGCTGCCGGAGAAGTTTTCCGCTTACCTTGCACTCGAAGGGCTCGAGAAGGTGGAACGCGAAAGGCAAAGGCTCGGTAAGGGGAAAGAACTGGCACGCGAGGCATTTTCGCGCAGCGCGGCGGCACTGGTGTGCATCGGGGGAAAGGATGGAAGCGTCGCGGCTGCGGCTCCGCTTCCGGTCGGACTCGACCTCGAAATCGTTCCTGACGTGGACCTGTGCGCCTCGCATGCCGGAGAAGAGATCGCCTTTCGCATCCTCTTCCGCGGCAAGCCGATCGAGGGACTCCTCGTCATGGCGCTCTCGCGCACGCCCGGAGGCACGCCGCTCAGCGCGCGCTCCGACCGGCGCGGGCGCGTGCGCTTCAAGCTCTCGGCGCCAGGTTTTTGGCTGATCAAGGCGGTGGAGATGCGGCCCCTCGCGGGCGTGGCCAATGCCGACTGGGAGAGCTTCTGGGCCTCGCTGACGTTCGAGATGCGCCAAAGTGTTCCGTGAGGCAACCCCTTGTTCGAGCTCTTCGCGTGTTTCTGGTTGTCATCCCTGTCTGGCTGGCGGCCCCCGGCGCGCCTGCGGGCGCGCATCAGTTCGGCGCGCTGCAGATCGATGTCGCTGCGCCTCGCGACGGCGAAATCGAGATCACGATCACCGTGGACCCGGAGCACCTGCCGCCAGGGGTCGTTCCGCCGGAGACGCCGGCTGCCGAGCGCGGCGCTGTCGCGCTTCGGGAGCTGGTCGACGGACTCG
>JBDSRU010000384.1:0-5881 GCA_039929145.1 Thermoanaerobaculia bacterium | reverse complement strand
GCTCGCCGGCCGTGCCGTCCGCTAGGATGCGCCGGATGGCTGATACCTCCCTCGAAGTCGATCTGATCGCGAACGGGCTGGTGAAGGGGATGCCCGCGGCGTGGCTCGCGGGCCGGGAGACCGACCTTCTATCGCCGCTGCGGCTGCTCGCGCCGGGAACCCTGCCCGAAATGGCCGCGCCGCCGATCGACCGCCGGGGGATCGCCGCCGGTCTGGCGCGCACCAACGCTGGCTACGGCCACCCGCGCGCCGCCGAGCTCGCGGCGAAGCTGGCGGATCCGGCGACGGCGGTGGTCGTCGGCGGACAACAGACGGGGCTCTTCGGAGGACCGCTTCTCGCGCTGGTCAAGGCGGCGACGGCAGTGCGTTACGTCGAAGCGCTCGAAGCCGCCGGCCGACCGGCGGTCGCGATCTTCTGGATGGCGACCGAAGACCACGACTGGGGCGAGGTCGAAAGCGCCACCTTTCTCGGCCCGGACGGTCTGCTGCGGCTGGCGCTGGGAGACGATCCCGCGCCGCTCGCGCCGGTCGGCGCGCGCACCATCGGCCCCGAGATCGAGAGTCTCATCGCCGCCCTCGCCGAGAGCTTTCCCAACCAGCGTTTCGCCGCCTGGCGCGAACGGCTCGCCAGTTGGTGGGCGAACGGCGCCCGTTTCGGCGACGCTTTCGCGCAGCAGATGATTGCGCTCCTCGGCGCCCGCTCGCCGCTCCTGCTCGACTCGATGCTGCCGGAGCTCAAGAGCGCCGAGCGCCCGCTGCTCGCCACGCTGATCGATCGCCGGGTCGAAGTCGAGGCGGCCTACGCCGCCGCGGACGAACGCGTGCTCGGTCGTGGCTTCGAGCTGCAGGTCGCGCCGCAGCGCGGCGCGAGCCCGCTCTTCCTGTTGCGCGACGGAGCGCGGCGGCGCATCGAGTGGAGCGGCGACGACGGATTCCGGCTCCGCGGTGCGCCTGGAAGGGAGGGTCCGGAGCCGGTCGCCGGACTCCTCGCGGCGCTCGCAAGCGATCCCGGTCTCGTTTCGCCCGGGGTGCTGGCCCGCCCGGCGATCCAGGATGCGGTCCTGGGGACGACCCTGCAGGTCATGGGGCCGGGCGAAACCGCCTATCTCGCTCAAGCGGCTGCGGTCTATCCCGTTCTCGGAGTGGCCGCTCCGTGGACAGCGCTGCGCCCCCAGGCGCTGATCTTCGACGGCCGCCAGCGCGACCACCTCCGAGAGTTGGGGGCGAGCCTCGAAGAGCTGCTGTTCGCACCGGAAGCGCTCGCCAGCCGGCTCGCGGCGCAGGCCGGGGGCGGATTCGTCGCCGGCGCGCGCCGTGCCGCCGAGCTTCTGGTCGACGAGCTGCGCGGGCCGGCGATCGCGCTCGATCCGACCCTCGAGAAGCCGTGGACGAAGACCCGCGATTCACTTCTCGGCGCCCTCGAAGCCTTCTCGGCGAAGGTCGAAGCGGCCGCGGCGCGCAAGGGAGGCGTCGCCCAGCAGCGTTTCGACCACTTGCGCCAGGCGACGCGCCCGGAAGGCGGGCTGCAGGAGAGAGTGCTCTCGACCGCCTGGTTCGCCGGCCGCTACGGCGAGATCTTCGGCGCCGCACTGCTCGACCAGCTGACGCTCGATCCCAGGCGCCGGGCGCTGATCGATCCGAACGCCGACCGGTCGTCGGGCGGCGCTCCAGCTGCACAGGAACGGGCTAACATCGCACCCCCGCCATGAGCCAGCAAGGATTCAATGCCATCGCGCTTTCGATTCCGATCTTCTTTCTCCTGATCGGCCTCGAGCTCTGGATCGAACGGCGCGAGAGAAACGAGAGCGCGCAGAGCCCGGGGAGGCGGAGCCGCACGCTCTACCGGCTCAACGACACGATCAACGATCTCGCCTGCGGCACCATCCAGCAGCTGGCCGGCGTTTTTGGCAAGACCCTGCTGTTCGCCGCCTACATTCTGATCTTCGAGCGCTTCCGGGTCGCGACGCTCGATCCCGGCAACTGGGCGCATTGGCCGATCGCCTTCCTCGGGGTCGATTTCTTCTACTACTGGTTCCACCGCGCGAGCCACGAGGTGAACTTCCTCTGGGCGGCGCACATCGTTCATCACCAGAGCGAGGAGTACAACCTCTCGGTGGCGCTGCGCCAGAGTGCCGTGCAGCAATTTCTCTCGGCGCCGTTCTATTGGCCGCTCGCCCTCCTGGGCGTGCCGCCGCTCATGTTTCTGGCGCTCGACGCCGGAGACACCCTCTACCAGTTCTGGATTCACACCCGCACGATCGGCCGGATGGGCTTCCTCGACTCGTTTCTCAACACACCCTCGAATCATCGTGTCCACCACGGCTCGAACGAGAAATACATCGACCGCAATCACGGCGGCGTGCTGATCGTCTGGGACAAGCTCTTCGGAACCTTTCAGCGCGAGGAGGAGGAGCCGGCCTACGGCGTCACTCGCCCGCTCGCCAACTGGAATCCGTTCTGGGCGAACGTCCAGTATCTGGGCGAGCTCGTCTCGGTGGCCCGCCGCACGCGACGCTGGCGCGACAAGCTGCTCATCTTCCTCAAGGGTCCGGGCTGGCGGCCGGCGGACGTGCCGTTCGAGAAGACTGCCTACACGCCGCTCGACGGGCGGAAGTACGACTCGCGCCCGCCCGAGGGCTTGCAGGCGTTTGCGATCGGCCAGTTCCTGCTCGCCATGGGCGCGGTCATCGCGCTGCTCTTCGGTGGGACGCTCTTCGGAACCGGCGCCAAAGTCGCCTTGGCGATTTTCGCAGTCTGGGGCCTGATCGATGTCGGCGGGCTCTTCGATCGCCGCGCCTGGCTGCCGGCGAGCGAGCTCGCGCGCTGGACCTTCGTCGCGATCGCGACGCCGGTGCTCGCGCCGGAGGCCTGGCGGATCGCAGCCGGCGTCGCCGCGCTCCTCCTCGCCGTGCTCTCGGTGGTACCCGTCGTGCGCCGGCGCGCGGCATTCGCAGGACAGGCGGGCCCCCTGCCGGTGCTCGCTCCAGAAGGGGAAGGAGCCCGCGGATGAGTGTCGACGTTCTGGCCATCGGAGCGCATCCCGACGATGTCGAGATCTGCTGCGGGGGAACGCTGGTGCAGATGGCGCGTGCCGGCCGCAGTGTGGGAATTCTTCATCTCACCTCGGGGGAAGCGGGCACCCGCGGGACGACCGCCGAACGCCGCAGTGAAGCGGCTCGCGCCGCCGAGATTCTCGGCGCCAGTGAGCTCGAGTTTCTGGCGCTCGGAGACGGATCGATGCGCACCGGTGCCGAGGAAGAGGATCAGGTGATCGAGGTCCTGCGCCGACTGCGGCCGGAGCTCGTCCTCGGTCCGGCCACCGTCGACCGCCATCCGGACCACGAGCGCGCCTACCGGGTGGTTGCGGCCGCCTGCTTCTACGCCGGCCTGGTGCGCCGCGGCAGCGGTACGCCGCATCGCCCGGCAGCCCTCTTCACCTACATGCAGAACGACTCCTTCGAGCCCACCTTCGTGGTCGACGTCACCTCCGCCTGGGAGACCAAGATGCTGGCGCTCGACGCCTACGGCACCCAGATCCATCCCGGCGCTGGAGCGAACAGCCCGGCCGACGGGCCGGTGACCAAGATCTCATCGCGCGAGACCAGGCTCATGATCGAAGGGCGGGCGCGCCACTACGGCGACCAGATCGGCGCCGAGTTCGGCGAGCCCTATCTGTCACGCCGGACGCTCGCGGTTCCCGATCCGTGGCAACTTCTGCCCCGGGGTCTGCGTTAGAGAAGAGATGCGAATCGGAATCAGCTGTTACCCGACCTTCGGTGGCTCCGGAGTCGTCGCGACGGAGCTCGCCATGGCCTTGGCCGACGGCGGCGACGAGGTGCATGTCATCAGTTATGCGCTGCCTTCGCGCCTGTCGCTGCTCGCCCCGAGCCTGTTTTTCCACGAAGTGGTCGTGCCGCACTATCCGCTGTTCGAGTATCCGCCCTATTCCCTGGCTCTGGCCTCGAAGATGGCCGAGGTGGCGCGGCACCAGAGGCTCGACCTGATGCACGTGCACTATGCGGTACCGAACGCGATTTCGGCGATCCTCGCCAAGCAGATCCTCGCGCCCCAGCAGCTCGCCGTGGTGACAACGCTGCATGGCACGGACATCACTCTGGTCGGCAACGACCCGAGCTATCGCGAGACGACCCGCTTCGGTCTGCGGATGAGCGACGCGGTGACCGCGGTGTCGGCGTCGCTGCGTGGCGCGACGGTCGAGCAGCTGGGACTCGAGGAGAACCGGATCGAAGTGATCCCGAACTTCATCGACCCGGAGCGCTTCGAAGAGGTCCGCGACTCGGCCGGCGCGCGGCGCTGGGGGAAGCCGGGCGAGCGGATCCTCATCCACATCTCGAATTTCCGGCCGGTCAAGCGGATCATGGACGTGCTCGACGTCTTCTTCGAGGTCCGCAAGACGATTCCGGCGCGCCTTCTGCTGGTCGGCGACGGCCCGGATCGCGCGCGCGCCGAAGAGCGCTGCCGGCGCGGCGGCTACTGCGGTTCGGTGACCTTCCTGGGCAACATCGCCGCGGTCGAAGAGGTCCTGACCGGCGCCGACCTCTTCCTGCTGCCGTCGGAGAGCGAATCGTTCGGCCTCGCGGCGCTCGAAGCCCTCTCCTGCTCGGTGCCGGTCATCGCGAGCCTCGCCGGTGGCATTCCGGAAGTCGTCCGCGACGGCGTCGACGGCCTGCTCTTCCCCGTCGGAGATGTCGCGGCGATGGCCGCCGGAGCGGTCGCTCTGCTCTCCGATCCCGAGCGCCACGCGCGCTTCGCCGATGCGGCCCGCGAAGGCGCGGTCGCACGCTTCTCGCAGCAACGCATTGTCGGCCAGTACCGCGCCCTCTACGAGCGCGTGCTGGCCGGGATGGAGGCGGCGGGGGCGGCGGGATCGGCGGTCAGCGGCGGGGCGGCCAGCTGACGACGGCCGGCTACCGGGTTCCGGTCGGCCGCGCCGAAGCGGAGATCCGGGAGCTGGGCTCGCGTTTCTTCGCTTACCTCGCGCCAGCGCCGACCGCGGAAGCCGCGAAGGAGTTCCTCGAGGAACTGCGCCGGCGCTATCCCGACGCCACGCATCACTGTTTTGCGTGGCGGATCGGATGGCCACCGCGAGAGCGCGCCGCCGACTCCGGCGAACCCTCCGGCACCGCCGGTCAGCCGATGCTGCGCGCCCTGACGGGTGCCGGAGTCAGCGATGTCGTGGCGGTGGTGGCGCGCTGGTTCGGCGGTACCAAGCTCGGCAAGGGCGGTCTCGCTCGCGCCTACACCGCCGCCGTGCAGGCGGCGCTCGAAGCGCTTCCGACCCGGCACGAGCTGCCGCGTCGTCATCTCCGGCTGACGGTGGCCTACGAGCGCATCGGCGCCGTGAAGCGCCTCGTCCGGGCGCCCGCCGTGGAGCTCGCGAGCGAACGCTATCTGCTCGACGCGGAGATCGTTCTGGCGGTCGTGGAGAGCGAGCTTCCGGCTTTTCTGGCGACGCTCGAGGAGCTGGGCATCGCCGCCGAGCTCGTCGAGCCTTAGCTGCGCTTGCGGGGAGCGTCCTGTCGCCGCATTGGATTGCGTTCCTTCAGGCGGACCAGCCGCCTTCGCGCGAGCCTCGAGATCCGGCGCTCGGCCAGATGGCGCGCCGCGGCCGGATGTCCGGAACGCCGGCCGAAAGTCGTTCTTGTGCTTGTCCACCCCGGAAGCGGGGTATACACTCGAAGTCGATTTCAATGCCCGCAGATTGACCTACTTCTCGTGAGGAGACGCTGACGATGAGCGAACCGTCCGTTCCGCCGCCCCCGGCCGCAAGTTCGAACGACAAGACGCTGATGCTGGTGCTGGCCTACCTGTTTCCCTTGTCGCTGATTCCGCTGCTGACCGAGAAGGAAGACAAGAACGT
>JBDSRU010000383.1:0-4940 GCA_039929145.1 Thermoanaerobaculia bacterium | reverse complement strand
GTGGCGTCGGCGGCGCCGCGGGCGACGGCTACGCCACCGCGGTGGGTCGTTCAGGCTCCGGCTGAGCTTGCGGCGGACGGGCGCGAGGTCGAGCTCCTGGCGGAGGCTTCGCTGGCCGCAGCGGCGGAGCTCGTCGGTGGCGATCCGGCGGCGCTCCTGCAGGAGGTCATGCCGGTGAGCGTCGTGCTGGTCCCGGAGCGGAGCGCCGCGGCGCTCGCCGTGCCGAAGTGGATCGCCGGTTACGCTATCTCCGGTCGCGGTCCGGGCGAGATCGTGCTCTTTCCGGCGCGGGCCGACCGCTATCCCGACTTCGGACTCGATGCGGTGCTGCGGCATGAGCTCACGCATCTGCTCGTCGACCGCCGCGCGGGGCCCGAAGGTGACCTTCCGCGCTGGTTCAACGAAGGCCTGGCGATGGCGGTGGGGCGCAACCCCGATTGGGGCGACAGCGCGCGCCTGACGCTGGCAGTGATCGACGACGGAGCCTTGCCGCTCGCCCGCCTCGACACGGCCTTCTCGGGCGGCGAGACCGAGGTCAACACCGCCTACGCGCTCGCCGGCGACATCGTCCGCGAGCTGCTCGCCCGGCACGGCCGCGCGAGCGCAGCGCGCATCCTCGACGCCATCGCACGCGGCGAGCGTTTCCGCGACGCCTTCCGCTCCGCCACGGGCGAATCGCTCACCGACTTCGAGACTTCCTACTGGGGCCGCCGCACGCTGCTCGATCGCTGGGTGCCGATCGTCTCGAGCTCGGTGCTGCTCTGGGGAGCCATCTCACTGCTCGCCCTTGCGGCCATCCGCCGCCGCCGCGCCCGAGATGCCGCGCGTCTGGCGCGCTGGGGCGAGGAAGAGGGAGAGGTCGAGATCGGTCCCTGGATCGAGGCCGATGAAGCCGAAGCGCCCGATCTTCGCGAGACCGGCGCAGGGGCCGACTGGCCGCCGCGCAAACCCGCACCGAAGCTATGGCGGCGGGGCTGATGGATCGAAGGCCCTCGTGGGCCCGGAGCGCGCAGTTTCAGCGCCCGGACCCATGACAAGCAGGAAGGTGGGGAGATCGATCGGGATTCCTGCCGGCCCGGACGAGTTCAGTTCGCCCAGCAGGTAGCGAAGGCGTCGCTGTCGGTGAGCGCCGCGGCGGGCGGGCCCTGGATCTTCGAGTAGACCTTGTGGTCGCCGGTCGCGGTATCCGTCACTGTGATGTCGTACCCGACGTCGGTCGCGGCCGCACCGTAGACCCAGAAGCGGTTGTTGAGTGTGCAGGCGTCGAGCACCTTGATCAGGACCTCGCTCACCTGCGGCGAAAAGAAGGTCATGGTGCCGGAGTTTGAGTTCAGCGGCACGACGCGGGCGATTCCGCTGCCGGTCTGCACGGCGGTGAAGGTAGCCTCGACGCGGAATCGGCCCGCCGACAGGCAGAGCGCGGTAGGCGTCGCGACGCAGCCGCCGTCCTCGACTTCGACCGGCTCACCGTAGAGAAAGTCGTCCGCCGCCACGGCGTCGTGTCCTACCGGTTCGCCGCCGCCGTCGATCGCCACGTCGCCCGAGGTCACGACGACGCGGGCGATGGCGGGAGCGCCGGGGAACGTGACGCCAAGGAACGAGAGCGTCTGGTCGCCGATCGCGGCAGGGACTTCATAGCGGCCGTAGGACTGGCCGTCGATGCCGAAATATTCGATCGCCGAGAGGCCGGCGATATCGACATCGGTGAAGACCGCGCCGAAGCCTGAAACCACCGCTGGCCGGTTGGTGCCGGGCACGAAGAACCTCACCTCGTAGGCCGGATCCCAGATCGAGATGAAAAGCCGCTGGGCCGAGAAGGTGGTGAACTTCGTCTCGTAAGCGGGGTCGAAGTCGGCGAAACGCACCGGCGTCGCCGTCGGATTGCCGGTCTTGGCGCTCACCGCGAAGCTGTTCTCGTGGCTGTTGAAGAAGACGGCCCCTCGGGCCGAAGTCAGATTGAAGAAATCGGAGGGCAGCAGGTTCGGCCGGCTGACGTTGTCCGGCGCGCCGTCCCAGTTGATCTCGCGGCGCAGTCCGCCGAACGAGCCGTTCGCGCCTGCGGTCGTGCCCCCGCCGAGGTCGGCGCGAAAGGCGTCGCGCGCTACAGTGACGGCAGCCAGGTCTCCGGCGGCCGAGCGGACGACCTGGGCGTGCGTGGCGCCGCCCGCGAGGAGCGACGAGCCGACAATGGCGACGAAGAGGCGCTGACGAGCGGTCTGCATGAAGGAATCTCCGGTAGAGGATCGGCGGCCGAATCGCCGCCGTTCCGTGCGAGAAGCCTTTCGCGCTTGGCTGCGCCGCGCGCCCGACGTCGGGCAGGGTGGGCATCTGACTTTCGTGAGGCGTCAGACTTGGCTCACATGTGCAAGAAAGATCGCGGACCTGGGCCAGTCAGCTGTTCTGTCTGCGCTGCACCGCGCTGGGAAAGGCGGTCCCTGTCGAGCGCGAGCCGCGGCTGCCAACCCGTCGCGCCAAGGTGCGCCAGCCATGGTGCGCCCGCTATCGTGTTCCCCGGAGTCCGTATGGGGAAGTATGGTGCCCGATGGGTGAGCGAGTTGACGTATAGGTAAACTGACGGTAGGGTCCCGGCCATGGGGACGACTTTGGGCGTCGATGAAATGGCCGGCGGGCTGTTCTCGATCACCGAGCTCGCGGACGAGCTCGGGGTCACGCCGCGGGCGATTCGCTTTTACGAGGCGAAGGGTCTGCTGGAGCCGCAGCGCGCCGGCGCGACACGGGTGTACTCGCACCGCGACCGCGCCAGGCTGCAGATCATTCTGCGCGGCAAACGGCTCGGTTTCTCGCTCGCGCTGGTGCAGAAATACCTCGATCTCTACGACGCCGACCCGACCCACAAGGTCCAACTCGAGCATCTTCTCGCCGGTGCGCGGCAGCGCATCGCGGAGCTCGAAGCGCAGCGCCAGGACCTCGAGCTCACCATCGAAGAGCTGCGCGAGATCGAGGAGCTCACGCTCGAGGCGCTCGCCGCACGCAAACTCTCGTCCTTGAAGCCATCGAAGCCATTGAAGCCGTCGAAGCCCGGGCCATCGTCCAAGAAGGGGAAATCGTCATGAAGAGTGTCGTCATCGCGGGCTACGCCCGGTCTCCGTTCACCCTGGCAAAGAAGGGCGATCTCGCCCGGGTCCGGCCGGACGACCTCGCGGCACAGACGGTCCGCGCTTTGGTCGCGCGCTCCGGCGTCGATCCGGCGGAGATCGAGGATCTTCTCGTCGGCTGCGCCTTTCCGGAGGGCGAGCAGGGATTCAACGTCGCGCGCATCATCGGCTTTCTCGCCGAGCTGCCCCTCTCGGTGGGAGGCGCGACGGTGAATCGCTTCTGCGGCTCCTCGATGCAGGCGATCCACATGGCCGCGGGAGCCATCCAGATGAACGCCGGTGAAGCCTTCCTCTGCGCCGGTGTCGAATCGATGACCCGAGTGCCGATGGGCGGCTTCAATCCGCTGCCCAACCCGGCGCTTTTCAAGAGCTATCCGCAGGCGTTCGCCAGCATGGGGGAGACCGCAGAGAACCTCGCCCGGCAGCACGGCATCTCGCGCCTGCGCCAGGAGCAGTTCGCTCTCGAGTCGCAGCAGAAGACCGCCGCCGCGCAGGCGGCGGGCAAGTTCGACGCCGAGATCGTCGCGATCGAAGTCGGTAAAGGCGGCAAGGGCGGCACGGTCTCGCGCGACGGCACGCCGCGCCCCGAGACCAGCCTCGAAGGACTCGCCAACCTGAAGCTCGCCTTCGACGACAAAGGGACCGTCACCGCCGGTACCTCCTCTCCGGTCACCGATGGCGCCGCGGCGACGCTGGTCTGCTCGGAGGAGTACGCCCAGCGCAAGGGCCTCAAGGCGCTGGCGCGCATCCGCAGCTACGCCATCTCCGGCTGCTCCCCCGAGGTCATGGGAATCGGACCGGTGCTGTCGACCCGCAAGGCGCTCGATCGCGCCGGCCTGACGCTCGCCGACATCGACATCATCGAGCTCAACGAAGCGTTCGCGGCGCAGTCGCTCGCCTGCATCGACGAGCTCGGCCTCGACCCGGCAAAGGTCAATCTCGACGGCGGAGCCATTGCTCTCGGCCATCCTCTGGGTGCCACGGGCGCCCGGATCACGGGCAAGGCGGCGGCGCTGCTGGTGCGCGAGGGCAAGCGCTTCGCGCTCGCCACCCAGTGCATCGGCGGCGGCCAAGGCATCGCCACGATTCTCGAGCGGGTCTGAGGCGCGGCGATGACGGCGAACAGCCAACAGAGAATCCAGAAGGTCGGAGTCCTCGGCTCAGGCGTCATGGGCGCCGGCATCGCCGCGCACGTGGCCAATGCCGGCATCCCGGTCGTGCTGCTCGACATCGCCCAGGAAGGCGCCGCGGGGCGGAGTGGGCTTGCCCTCGCCGCGATCGAGCGCCTGAAGAAGAACAAGCCGGCGGCGCTCATGTCGGCGCAGCGCGCAAAGCTCATCACGCCGGGCAATCTCGAGGACGACCTTGCTCGGCTCGCCGACTGCGACTGGATCGTCGAGGCGGTCGTCGAGCGGGTCGACATCAAGCAGCAGGTCTACCGCGCTGTCGACGGCGTCCGCAAGGCGGGCTCGATCGTCTCGAGCAACACCTCGACGATTCCGTTCGCGAAGCTGACGGAAGGGCTGCCGGAGGCGTTCGCGCGCGACTTCCTGATCACCCACTTCTTCAATCCGCCGCGCTACATGCGGCTGCTGGAGTTGGTCGCCGGACCGCAGACGCGGCCGGAGGCCTTCGCCGCCGTGCGCGAGTTCTGCGACTTGCGGCTGGGCAAGAGCGTGGTCGTCTGCAAGGACACGCCGGCGTTCATCGCCAACCGCATCGGCACCTTCTGGATCGAGTCGGCGATTCGCGAGGCTTTCGCCGGCGGACTGACGGTGGAGGAGGTCGACGCCCTCGCCGGCAAGGCGTTCGGCTTTCCGAAGA
>JBDSRU010000382.1:0-4382 GCA_039929145.1 Thermoanaerobaculia bacterium | reverse complement strand
AGGCGTCCCTGCTCTCCGCCGATCGCGGCGAGGGGTGGAATCTTGCGCTGCTCGTTCACACCACACTTCCGGTCGGCAGCGATGAGCTCGGCTCGCCGCGCGCCGACCCTTCCGTGCGGCTGATGGGATCGCACGACCTCCTTCAGCGTGTCGGACTCGGTTGGAACGTCGCCTACGAAGCTAGCTCGTTCGAGGACGCGGAGCGGGTGCGCCATACGCTGAGCCGCTTCCTCTACACCGGCACACTCGGTTTCTCCCTGGCGCCCCGATGGGGCGCGTTCATCGAACTGTTCGGCGACCTGCCGGCGAGCGACTCCGCGCCGGCGGCGCACACCTTCGACGGGGGGGTGACCTTCCTCGCGACTCCGGCCCTCCAGCTCGACTTCGCGGCGGGCGTCGGCCTGAACGACGCGGCGCCGGACTGGTTCGTGGGCGCCGGGCTGTCCTTGCGGCGCCTGCGGCGGACTCCCGGGATCTAGCGCACCCGCTCGGCCAAATCGCAGCTGTCGATCGCCAGCAGCGGTCGACTGGGACGCAGGCGTTCTCGCCGCGGCGGCGGCGTTCCGCTGCTAGGATCCGCTCCACTTTTCCCGGGGGATCGGATGAGCGACGAGCAGCAGCCGTACGTGCCGGCGGAGTCGACGATGGCGGAGCTGACGGTGAAGGCCGTCGTCCTCGGCGTGGTGCTGGCGGCGATCATGGGCGCCGCCAACGCCTATCTGGCGCTCAAGGCCGGGCAGACGGTCTCGGCCACTTTCCCGGCGGCGATCCTGGCGCTCGCGGCCTTCAGGTTGCCGTTCTTCCGCGGCACCATCCTCGAGCAGAACATCGCCCGCGCCGCCGGAACGGTCGGCGAGGCGCTCGCCGCGGGCGCGATCTTCACCATCCCTGCGTTCCTGCTGGTGACCGTCAACGGCCAACGGCTGTGGACCGAATTCGACTACTGGCAGACGAGCCTGATCCTGCTCATCGGCGGGATCCTCGGCGTTCTGTTCATCACCCTCCTGCGCCGGACACTCGCGGTCGAAGCCGCGCTGCCGTTCCCGGAGAGCAAGGCCTGCGCAGCGATCGTGCGCGCCGGTCAGGCCGGAGCCACCGGCGCGAAGTACGTCTTCGGCGCGATGGGCCTGGGAATGGTGATCCAGATCTTCAAGGACAGCGCTGGACTGCGGCTCTTCCGCGAGTCGATCGAGGTCTTCCGGGAGCTGCCTTCCTCGATCATTCACCACTTCGACTCGTCGCGTGTTCCACTGGGTGACGTCCAGCACAAAGGGGCGGTCGCCTTCGCCACGCCGTCGGTGTCGCCGGCGCTCATCGGGGTCGGTTACATCATCGGCTTCGAGCTCTCGGCGATCAACTTCTCCGGCGGCGTCCTCGCCTGGCTGGTCTTCATCCCGCTCGCCTTCTTTCTCGATCCCGGTCTGGGAGCGAAGCTCGCCGTCGGTGGCGTCGCGCCAGCCGAGGGCGAGCTGATCTTCTCGGTCTGGTACAACATCGTCCGCCCGGTGGCGGTGGGTGCAATGCTGGTCGGAGCGGCGAGCACGATGTGGGGAATGCGCTCGTCGATCACCAAGGCGTTTTCGGGGGCGTTCCGGCGCGCCAGCGCGGAGGACTCGCGGGCGAGGACCGAGCGCGATCTCGACTCCCGCGGCGTCCTGCTCGGCATCGCCGGCCTGACGATTCCGATGACCTGGATTTATTGGAACTTCACCCACAATGCGCTGGGTGCGGTTGTCGCCGCGGCGGTGATGCTCGTGCTCGGCTTCCTGCTCTCGGCGGTCGGCGGCTATCTGGTCGGCCTCGTCGGCGGCTCGAACCAGCCGGTTTCGGGGCTGACTCTCTCGGCCCTCATCCTCTCGGCCCTGCTGATGGTCGCTTTCGGTGTAACGGGCATCGCGGGAGTGGGCGCAGTCCTGGGCGTTTCGGCGGTGGTCTGCTGCGCCATCTGCGTTTCCGGCAGTCTGATTCAGGATCTCAAGGTCGGGCACCTCCTCGGTGGCACGCCGAAGAAGATGGAGATCGCGGAAATCATCGCCACGATCACCACCTCCTTTCTGCTCGTCTTCCCGATGCTCGTGCTGCACAAGAAGAACCTCCTCCAGGGTGGGATCGGCATCGGGGACAAGGAGTTGCCGGCTCCCCAAGCGGGTCTGATGGCTCAACTTGCGCAGGGCATTGTCGGCGGCGAGATGCCATGGGGGCTGATCTTTTTCGGCATGTGCTTCACAGTGGCGCTGATTCTGATGAAGGCACCGTCGCCGACGCTGATCGCGGTCGGCATGTACCTGCCGTTCGAAACCACCGGCGCCATCTTCGTCGGCGGTTGCATCAAGTGGTTGGCCGACGCTTTTGCGAAGCGACGCGGCGTCGCGGGTGAGAGTTTCGACAACTTCGGCGCCCTCGTCGCATCAGGGCTCATCGCCGGTGAATCTCTGGCGGGCGTGGGGCTGGCTGGAATCGTCTTTGGGGCCGATCAACTGGGCTGGCGGTTTACTTCCTTTACCAGCAGCTTTTTCGGCGTCGATCAGTTCGCCTATGTGGCGGGGCCCATGGGAGCACTCGCCTCCCTCGTGGCGCTCGCCGCCATTGTCTGGGTGCTGGTGAAGATCCCGCTCGACCACGCCGAGCGCAACGCCGCCTGAGGAGCCCGTTGCCCGGCTCCGTTGGCGCGTTCTGTTGTCCAGGTTGTAAGACATTGGTTGTAGAAGCTTGCTTGTAAGGACAGGTCTCATGTAAATTTTCTTCCGGTGAATAGCCGGGGGCGCGCAATGAATTCATCGGTCGGATGGCGCGCCGCGAGGTCTCGGCTTCTCAGCCTGGGACTGCTCGTTCTCGCTGGCTGTGCCGCGCCGGCGAGTTCGTCCGCTCATCCACCCAAGGGCATCCTCATCCTGCTCGTCGACTGCCTGCGCGCCGACCACCTCGCGGCGGGCGGATCGACGCTCGGGGCGACGCCGAACCTCGACCGGCTGGCGCGCCAGGCGGTGGTCTTCGATCGCGCCTCGGCGGTCGCCAGCTGGACCCGCCCCTCCGTGCCGTCGATCTGGACCGGTCTCTATCCGTCCGAGCACGGGCTGACGGACCTCCTCAAGAACGGCAAGGGAGTGCGGGGAGGCGTTCTTGCGGAGGAGGCGGTGACGGTCGCCGAAGCGATGCAGGCCGCCGGCTATCGCACGGCGATGATCGGCAACCAGTTCCAGCTCTCGCCGCGTTTCGGTATGGCGCAAGGCTTCGACCTCTACCAGAACAACGTCAAGTCGGCAGAGGAGATGAGTGAGAACTTGCTCGGCTGGCTCGACGAGGCGCCCGATCGGCCGTTCTTCGCCTATCTGCACTACCTCGAAATCCACTGGCCCTATTGGCAGAAGGCCTCGACCCACGGCCGCTACGGCTCGGACGCGATCGTCAGCCGCCTCGATGGCAACCTCGACGAAGTGCGGGCGGGAGTCGACTCGGGTGCGATCGTGCTCGACGACGCCGACCGCCAGGAGATCGCGGCGCGCTACGCCGAGTCTCTCGCGGCTCTGGACGAGGAGATCGGCCGGCTGCTCGACGACCTCGAGAAGCGCGGCGTGCTGGAAGAGACGCTGGTCGTCGTCCTGGCCGATCACGGCGAAGAACTCGGGGAACGCGGCGGCATCGAGCATGGGCATACCCTCAAGGAGGAGCTCCTGCACGTGCCGTATATCTGGCGCCTGCCACGGTCCTGGCGCGGCCCGGGGTTGCGCCACGAGCGCGCGTTGGTCGAGACCCGCACCCTCGCGCCGACTCTGATGACGCTCGTCGGACAGCCGGTGCCGGCTTCAGTCAGCGCTCCGAGCCTTCTCCCCTGGCTCGTGGGCGCGCCGCCGGCGCAGGCGCCGTATGCGATTCTGGCGGCAGAGTCCAACGGCCTCTTCGAAGTGCGCAACGAGCGCTTCAAGCTGGTCGCCCAGCCAGCGAAGCAGAGCTTCGAGCTCTTCGACCTAGAATCCGATCCCGGCGAGCGGCGGGACATCGCCGCCACTCACCCGGTCGAGATGGAGGCGCTGCGCAGCGCGTTCCGCAGCTGGCATGCCGGTCTGCGGCCGCTCGCGACCGGCACGGTCGATCTCGACGCCGAGACCGATGCCGGGCTGCGTGCGCTGGGCTACATCCATTAGGCGTCCGTCTTCCCGGCACTCTTTCGCGCCTCCTGCGTGTAGGATGCCGGTTGCCAACAGTCAACCGGAGACCGCGGACGCAAGATGCCTGCGACGAAATCGACAGTAGCCGAGGTGGAGGGCTTCACTTCGCGCGAAGCGGCCCGAATCAGCGGCGTGCCGTTTTTTACCGTCGACTATTGGGACCGTTCCAAGTTCCTGAAACCGTCGATCGCGCAGTCCGGTGGCCGGGGCCGCGGA
>JBDSRU010000381.1:0-7048 GCA_039929145.1 Thermoanaerobaculia bacterium | reverse complement strand
TCGCTGAGCCTCGCCGGCCTCACCGCCTGCACCCGCCAGCCGATCGAGAAGATCGTGCCCTATGTGCGCCAGGCGGAGGAGTTCCTCCCCGGCAAGCCGGTCCTCTTCGCCACCTCGATGGCGCTCTCCGGCATCGCCACCGGGCTGTTGATCGAGAGCCACAACGGCCGGCCGACCAAGGTCGAAGGGAATCCCGATCACCCGGCGAGCCTCGGTGCGACCGATGCCGTGACCCAGGCGTCGGTCCTCGGTCTCTACGATCCGGACCGCTCGCAGGCCATTGTGCGGCTCGGCAAGGCCGCCACCTGGGCAGCGCTCAATGAACAGGTCGGAGCCTCGCTCAACGCCCAGGCGGCCTTTGGCGGCGCCGGACTTCGGCTGCTCACCGGCCCGGTGACGTCGCCGACGGAGGCACGTCTCATCACGAGCCTCCTCGAAACCTACCCGCAGGCGCGCTGGCACCGCTGGGATGCCCTCGCCAGCGAAGGCGCGGCGAACGGCCTCAACGCTGCCTTCGGTGCCCCGGTCGGGATGCGCTTCGATCTCGCCCAGGCCGACGTCGTTCTGGCTCTCGAGTCGGACTTCCTCACCGCCGGTCCCGGAGCCGTCCGTTACGCGCGCGATTTTGCCGCTCGCCGCAAGGTCGGTTCCTCCGACCACTCGGAAGCCGGCGCGACGACGATGAATCGTCTGTACGTCGCCGAATCCAGCCCGACGCCGACCGGAACGGTGGCCGATCATCGCCTCCGCATCCGCCCGTCACAGACCGGCGCCCTCGTCCAGGCTCTCGCCGCGGCTGTCGGCGTAGCGGGAGTCTCCGCGCCCACGCTCGACGCCGACACCCAGAAGTGGGTCGCCGCCGCGGCGCGGGATCTCGCCGCCCATCGCGGCCGCGCGCTCGTCGTCGCCGGCGCCTCGCTGCCGGCCGCGGCGCACACGCTGGTGGCGGCGCTCAACGACGCCCTCGGCGCCAGCGGGCAGACCGTTCTCTACAGCGCCCCGATCGAAGCCGATCCGGTCGATCCGGTCGCCTCGCTCGCCGCCCTGCTCGACGACATGAAGGCCGGCAAGGTCGATCTCCTGCTGGTCTCCGGCGTCAACCCGGTTTACGACGCCCCGGCGGACTTCGATGTCGCGACGATCTTCCAGAACAGCTCGGCGCTGCGGGTCCATCACGGGCTCTACGACGACGAGACCGCGGCCTATTGCCAGTGGCATATTCCGGCGGCGCACTACCTCGAGTCCTGGGGCGACGGACGGGCCTACGACGGCACGGTCTCGCTGGTCCAGCCGCTGATCGAGCCGCTCTACGGCGGCAAGACCGCCAGTGAGCTCCTCGCGGTCCTGCTCGGGCGCTCGACCGACGACGCCTACACCCTGCTGCGCGAAACCTGGGAAGCCCAGATGGGCGGCGACACGTTCGAGTCCGCCTTCCGCAGACTCCTGCACGACGGCATGCTGCCCGGCAGCGCGCTGGCACCGGTTCAGCCTGCCCTGGCCGCGGCCAGTGTCGGTGCGGCCGCCCTGGCTCTCGCGGCGGCTCCGGCCGGCGGCGAGCTCGAGCTCGCCCTGCGTCCCGATCCCTCGATCCTCGATGGGCGCTTCGCCAACAACGGATGGCTGCAGGAGTTGCCCAAGCCGATCACCAAGCTGACCTGGGAAAACTCGATCCTGCTGTCGCCCCGCACCGCCGAGAAGTTCGGACTCAAGAGCAACGACGTCGCCGAGATTGGCCTTCCGGACGGCCGCAAGCTCACCGGACCGGTCTGGGTGATGCCCGGGCATGCCGAAGGGGTCGTAACCGTCCATCTGGGCTACGGCCGCACGCGCGCCGGCAAGATCGCCACCGGCATCGGCTTCAGCGCCTTCGCCGCCCAGACCCGCGACGAGCGCCACGGGCGAGCCTCCGTCACCCTCGCGGCGACGGGAGACAGCTCCAAGCTCTCGACGACTCAAGGGCGGCATCAGATCGACTGGCTGCGCGACGAAACCGAGCAGGCGAAAGAGCGCGCCGTGGTGCGCGGGACGACGCTCGCGGAGTTCGAGAAAGATCCGCACTTCGCCCACGCCGGCGGCCATGGCGAGCTCGACCTCAACACCTCCTTCAACCCCGGCTTCGAGTACAAGGGCTACTCCTGGGGCATGGTGATCGACCTCAACGCCTGCAACGGCTGCAACGCCTGCGTCATCGCCTGCCAGTCGGAGAACAACATTCCGGTGGTCGGCAAGGAGCAGGTGGACCGCGGGCGCGAGATGCACTGGATCCGCATCGACCGCTACTTCCAGGGCGACGTGGACGAGCCGGCGGCGATCGTCAGCCAGCCCATCGTCTGCATGCAGTGCGAGCAGGCGCCGTGCGAAGTCGTCTGCCCGGTCGCGGCGACGGTGCACTCGAGCGAAGGCCTGAACGACATGGTCTACAACCGCTGCGTCGGCACGCGCTACTGCTCGAACAACTGTCCCTACAAGGTGCGGCGGTTCAACTTCCTCCTCTACCAGGACTTCGAGACCGAGCAGCTCAAGCTGCAGCGCAACCCCGACGTCACCGTGCGCAGCCGCGGCGTGATGGAGAAGTGCACCTACTGCGTGCAGCGCATCAATCGCGCGCGGATCCCCGCCGACCGCGATCTGCGCCAGGTCGCCGACGGCGAGATCCTGACCGCCTGCCAGCAGGCCTGTCCGCCGCAGGCGATCTCGTTCGGCAACCTGAACGACCCGGCGGCGAAGGTCGTGGCAGACAAGAAGAATCCGCGCAACTACTCGCTGCTCGAGGAGTTGGGCACTCGGCCGCGCACCACCTATCTGGCGATGGTCAAGAACCCCAATCCGGAGCTTTCCGCATGAGTGTCGCCGAATTTCCTCGCCTGCCCGTGCCGTTGATCGACCCGCCGGTCATCGCGCCGGGTCACTCGCCGGCCTCGGTGACCGACAAGATCAGCTCGGTCGTCTTCGGCAAGATGCCGCTCTGGTTCTACATCGCGATGGCGATCGCCTTCGGCGGCGCGATGATGCTGCTCACCGCGCTCACCAAGCTGGTCTTCACCGGCATCGGCATCTGGGGCAACAACAACCCGGTCGGTTGGGGCTTCGACATCATCAACTTCGTCTGGTGGATCGGCATCGGCCACGCCGGCACGCTGATCTCGGCGATCCTGCTGCTGCTGCGCCAGGAGTGGCGCACCTCGATCAACCGCTTCGCCGAGGCGATGACCCTGTTCGCCGTCGCCTGCGCCCTGCTCTTCCCGCTCTTCCACACCGGCCGCCCGTGGCTCGCGGTCTACTGGTTGCTGCCGTACCCGAACACGATGACCATCTGGCCGAACTTCCGCTCGCCCCTCATCTGGGACGTTTTCGCGGTCTCGACCTACGGCTCGGTCTCGCTGGTGTTCTGGTTCATCGGCCTGGTGCCTGACCTCGCGAGCTTCCGCGACCGCACCAAGAAGCTCTGGCAGAAGAAGATCTACGGCGCCCTCGCCATGGGTTGGCGCGGATCGGCCCGGCACTGGCACAACTACGAGTCGGCCTACCTGCTGCTCGCCGGGCTTTCGACGCCTCTCGTGCTTTCGGTTCACTCGGTGGTCTCCTTCGACTTCGCATCGGGCCAGGTCCCCGGCTGGCACGCGACGATCTTTCCGCCCTATTTCGTCGCCGGCGCGGTCTTCGCCGGCTTCGCCATGGTGCTTACCTTGATGATCCCGTTGCGCAAAGCGTTCGGCCTCGAGGACTTCATCACCATGAAGCACATGGACAACATGGGCAAGGTGATGCTGGTGACCGGTCTTATCGTCGGCTACGGCTACCTGGTGGAGATCTTCACCGCCTGGTACAGCGGCAACATCTACGAGTGGTACATGATCCGCAACCGGATCTTCGGTCCCTACAAGTTCATCTGGATGAGCTTGATCCTGTGCAACATCCTGGCGATCCAGCCGCTGTGGTTCCGCAAGACCCGGAAGTCGATTGCCGCTCTCTGGATCATCTCCATGTTCGTCAACTTCGGAATGTGGTTCGAACGCTTCGTCATCATTCCGACTTCGCTCCACCGCGACTTCCTGCCGGCCTCCTGGGGCATGTACTACCCGACGCGCTGGGATTTCGCGACCTTCTTCGGCACGATCGGCCTGTTCATGGCGCTCATGTTCCTCTTCGTGCGCGTCTTCCCGGCGATCGCCATGTTCGAGATGAAGGGGCTCACCCCCGACGCCAAAGTCAAGGAGCCCGCGCACGGATGACCACCCCGACCGCAACCCCAGCCCACGGCCTGCACGGCGTGATGGCCGAATACCCCACGGCACAGCATCTGCTCGACGCCGCAGAGAAGGCGCACGCCGCGGGTTTCCGCGCGATGGACGCCTACACTCCGTTCCCCGTCGAGGCGATCTCGGAAGTGATCTGCGACCACCACAAGTCCAAAGTGCCGCTGATCTGCCTCACCGGCGGAGTCATGGGCGCCCTCGCCGGTTTCGCGCTCGAATACTGGACCTCCGCCATCGCCTATCCGCTCAACATCGGCGGCAAGCCCTACAACAGCTGGCCGGCGTTCATCCCGGTGCTGTTCGAATGCACGATCCTCTTCGCGGCGTTCTCGGCGGCGATCGGAATGTTCATGCTCAACGGGCTGCCCGAGCCGTATCACCCGGTATTCAACGTCGAACGCTTCCGCGAGAAGGCGTCGCGGGACGGCTACTTTCTCTGCATCGAGGCCCTGGACCAGAAGTTCGATCTCTCCGATACGCGTGCGTTCCTCCTCTCGACCGGAGCGCTGGAGGTCAACGATGTCGAGCTCTGACCGTACGCGAAGCCTCCTTCCCGCGCTCGCGCTCCGCTCTGCCAGCGGGCTCCGATTCGCCGTCGCAACGCTGGCCGCGATCGCCGCGATCGGCGCCGCCGGCTGCCGCCAGGACATGCACGATCAGCCGAAGCTCAAGCCCTACCGGTCGAGCGCGTTCTTCGCCAACGGCAGCGGCATGCGTCCGCTGCCGGCCCACACGGTCGCGCGCGGATCGCTGCAGGAAGACACCCACCTCTACACCGGACGGATGGCCGACGGCAGCATGGCGACCGAGTTCCCGATGCCGGTGACGCGGTCGGTTCTCAAGCGCGGCCAGGACCGCTTCAACATCTACTGCACGCCCTGTCACGGACAGGTCGGCGACGGCCGCGGCATGGTGGTCCGCCGCGGCTACAAGCAGCCGACCTCGTACCACGACGAGCGCCTGCGCCAGGTTCCGGTCGGTTACATCTTCGACGTCATGACCAACGGCTTCGGCGTCATGCCCAGCTATGCCCCGCAGCTCCCGGTAGAGGACCGCTGGGCGATTGCGGCCTACATCCGAGCGCTTCAGGCCTCCCAGCACGTCGACGTGGGCAGCCTGACCGCCGCCCAGCGCGCAGCCCTCGACGCTCCGCCTGCGGCCGCGCCGGAACACGGATCGGGAAGCGCACACCCATGAGAGGAACGACGACCAAGCCATGAGGACGCTCCACTTCCCGCTCCGTAGCGCTGACTTCGCTCCGCCCGCCGCCCTCTCCGGCCTCGCCGGAAAGTCGCTCGTCGTCGGTGCCGTCGGCGCTGTCGCCTCGATCGCCGGCTATTTCCTGGCGCCGCAGGAATTCTTCGAGGCCTATCTCGTCGGCTGGCTGCTCTGGTACACCGTCGCCGTCGGATCTCTCGGTTTTCTCATGCTGCAGCATCTTTCGGGCGGCGGCTGGGGTCTCGCGGCGCGGCGCATTCTCGAGGCGGCCGGACGCACCCTTCCGTTCGTCGGGCTGGCGGCGATTCCGCTCTTCCTCGGTCTCGACAAACTCTTTCTCTGGGCCGATCCGGCGAAGGTCGCCCTCGACCACGCGCTGCAGCACAAGGCGCCCTATCTCAACGTGCCGTTCTTCATCGGCCGGACGGTCTTCTCCATCGCGCTGTTCTCCTTCTACGCCTACTACCTTTCGGCGAAGTCGAAGCGTCAGGACGAGACCGGCGACCCGGCGCTGAAAGCGAAGATGCACGACGTTTCGGCGGTGGGGCTGCTGCTCTACCTCATCGTCAACACATTCATGGGCTTCGACTGGTTGATGTCGCTCGATCCGCACTGGTTCTCGAGCCTCTACGGCGCGATCTTCGTCTCCGGCGAAGCGCTCGCGGGGATGACCTTCATCATCCTGATCGCCAACTGGTTGCGCCAGCGCGCGCCGATGGACGCGATCTTCGGCCGCAAGCTCTTCCACGACTACGGCAAGCTGCTCTTCGCCTACGTCATGTTCTGGACCTACCTCACGATCTCCCAGTTCATCATCATGTGGCAGGGCAACCTTCCCGAGGAGGCGATCTGGTTCCAGGTGCGCTTCCATGGCGGCTGGGGCTACGTCGCCGCGGGTTTGCTGATCTTCCACTTCTTCTTCCCGTTCCTCATCCTCCTGTCCCGCAGCGTCAAGCAGAAGTCGCAGGCGCTCGCCGCCGTCGCGGCCTTCGTGCTCGTGATGCGCTGGGCCGATCTGATCTGGCTGACGCGCCCGACCCTGCGCGACGGGGGCTTCTCGCTCCACTGGCTCTTCGTCGCGATTCCGCTGGGTATCGGCGGGCTCTGGTTCTTTCTCTTCGCGCGCCAGCTCGGCAGCCGCCCGCTCGTGCCGGTGAACGATCCGCAGTGGAAGGAAGTGCTCGGTCATGACTGATCACAATCGCGGTACGGGCTCTCACGAGCCGGCGCATGGAACGAACGACCGGCCGCCGTTCGACTCCGAAATCGACATCCGCCGGGCGATCGAGGTCGGACTCTGGCTGCTCGGCACGACGATCGGCACACTGGTCATCGGCTACTTCATCTACCTGGGGCTCGGGAAGTGGACGAGCCAGCAGGACCCGCCGGCCTCGCCGCTCGCCGAAGCGAACCGGAGCTTCGTTCCGCCTTCGCCCGCGCTGCAGGTGAATCCCGAGAAGGAGCTCGCAGCGATGCGGGCCTCCGAGCGCGAGCGCTTGACGACCTGGGGCTGGAGCGACCGGTCGCTCGGCCTCGCGCACATGCCGATCGAGGAGGCGATCGATCGCCTCGCC
>JBDSRU010000380.1:0-7766 GCA_039929145.1 Thermoanaerobaculia bacterium | reverse complement strand
CGAGACAGGCCAGACTGACGGGCGACTCGAAGGAGGGGTGGCGGAGTGGTCGATCGCGGCGGTCTTGAAAACCGTTGGGTCCTCACGGATCCCGGGGGTTCGAATCCCTCCCCCTCCGCCAGCCTTTTCTGATCTCCCCCTGCAGTCCAGAAGATCGCCGGAGCTGACCGTGGCAGCGACTCCCTACTGCTGACCCAGTACTCCGGTCGGCGCGCCATTTGTCGTATTGCCGGAGATCCGGTTGCTGCCGAACGAAAGCACCGCGCCGCCCGTCGCGGAGACCAGGCCCGTGCCGTTGGAAGTCACCGTCGTGTCGTTCAGGCGCACCGTAGCCACTGCGCCCTCGGCCTTGAGGCCCGCCGCGACGTTGTTCGAGACCTGCGAGCTCGAGACATTGGCTTCCGCTGCGGCCGACGCCGTCTTCACCAGCAGACCGAAAGCCGTGTTGCTGGCGATCGTGCTGTTGCGCATCGTCGCTCGGCCGCGATCTTCGATCTGCACGCCGGTGTGATTGCGCACCGCCGTCAGCCCGTCGAAAACGGCGCTCGCCAGGCCCAACGCTCCCGGGCGCAGCAGTACGCCGCCGCCCGTGGCGCCGAGGAGGTTGCGCACGACGGTGTTTTTCACCGAGAGCTGACTCGACCCAACGGGCTCGAAGGAGATGCCGAACTGATTGAAACGCTCAATGGTGCAGTCCTCGACATGGAGCGACGCGCCGGCGAGGAAGCGGATTCCATTGATCCCGGTGTTGAATCCCGAGATGGTCAAACCGTGAAGGGTGATGTTGTCGTTCGGGCCGGCGTTGATGATGACGCCGTTGGTGCCCGCCGCCAGGATGCTGCCCTCGGCGCCTTCGGCGACGATCGAAATCGACTTGGTGATGGTCACCGCGCCGAAGCCGCCGGAATCGAGCACACTGATCTCGCCCTGGGCCGCCGTCTTCGAGATCGCTCCAGCGAAGGTCTTGCAGGGCGCGGTGCGGCTGCAGGGGTTGGCGTCGTCACCGACTCCCGAGACCCAGGTGCGGCTGGCTTGGGCGGAGGCTGCGCCGGCGAAGGTGAGGCTCGCGGCGACGAATGACAAGAAGACTTTGCGGATCATCGGATGTCCCCCATGGACTGCAAGTAAGAATGGAAATCGGACGCCGCCCAGCTGTGGATGCGAGCCACCGCTCGTGCCTCTCCGACTCAGGTCTGGGGGCATACTACGCCTCCTGAAAGGAGGCGCAAGCAGGAGCTGCGCGCTACGGCAGGACGAGGATTTCGGTGCCGGACCGGAAGAGATGGTGCAGGCGCTGAGCGGCGGCCGGCGCGACGATCAGCGTGATCAGTGGCGGGTGCAGCGGCTCCTCGCCGCGCAGCCGCTTCCAGCCGTCGCGGACCGACGCCGAGAAGCGCCGAAGGAAGCTCGACTGGGGTGCTTCGTCGGTGACATAGAGCTGCCAGCCGTTGTCGAGCGAAGCGCGATAACTGGTCGGGATCGCAGTCTCGTCGGGCTTCTTCTTGGCCGGCGCCGGGGGCGCGCCTGCGACAGCTGGAGCCGCCGGCTCTTCCTTCTCTTCTTCTTCCGAGTACGGCCGCAGCTCGACCGGGGCGATCGTCTCGCGATCGGTATCGCCGGGCCCCTGGGTGACCTTCCACAGTGTCGGCGCGGAGAGCTCAGGGCTCCGCGCCTTCGAGAACAGGGGTTGGAACTCAAGCAGCAGCAGGGCCTGGAGCTCCACGCGCTCGAGGAGCATCGCCCGCGACTTGATGTCGAGGTGCTTGGCGTTCGGATCGAGGACCAGGTAGAGCTTGGGCTCGCGCGCCAGGGCCGTTTCGAACTCGATCGTGCGCAGGCGGGCGAGCGCCGGGCGGTCGGGCCCGCTTCCGGCCGCGGTGCCAGCGCCCTGGGCAAGCGCCCCAGCAGTGACCGCGAGCGCCAGGGTGACGCCGAGAATTCTGGCGGCCTGCATCCTAGAAGAGATAGACACGAGCGTCCGTCGGTACCGTGTCGAAAACGAACTTCAGGTCCTCGTCGCCCAGCCGGATGCACCCATGCGTCACCCGCTTGCCGAGGAGCGTCTTGAAGATCGTGCCGTGAATGATGTAGCCGTCGCGCATGTAGAGCCCGTAGTCGCCGAGCGAGAAGTCGTCGACCCGGTCACGAGCGTTCTTCGGCGGCAGGTAGCCCTCTTCGATGAACGCCCAGTCGGGTTTGATCCAGAGCGGGTTCTTCTGCTTGCGCAGGATCCTGAACTCGCCTTGCGGAGTGTCGAAGAACCACTCCTTGCCGTCTCGCGGATCGCGCAGCTTGATGCCGGAACCGGTCGAGCAGACGGCCTCGCGCAGCAGCTTGGCGCCGCGATAGACCCGCAGCTTGTTGTTGTGCGTGTCGACCACCACGTAGACATCCCGCGGGGCGAGCGCCGCGAGCCGCGACACCAGCTTTTCGGTCCGCGCGGCCGGGTCGCCCTTGACCGTAGCGGGATCGGGGAGCTCCAGGCGGGTGGCGAAGTCGTGGGCGGCGTAGGCGCCGCCGTAACGCGCCAGGCCGAGCGCCGTGCCGGTGCCGACGATCGCCAGGCCCAGCACCAGCACGCCGAGAATCCGCAGCCAGCGCGAGCTGCGACCTGGAGGGCCGGGCGGCCGCGCGACGGGGCGGGGAAGTTCGCGGACGGGCGGGCCCGCCAGCGGGGGCGGAGGGGTCGGATTCGAGATCACGGAGCGGATCCTATCTAGAAGGTGCCAACGATCGTCACGGGTGTGCCGACACGGGAGCGCGCGAAAACCTTGTCCATGTCGCCGTCGGTGAGCGCGACACAACCGTCGGTCCAGTCGCGACCCTGCCCGCCGTCGCCGTGGATCTCGATGAGGTTGCCGATTCCGGCGCGCAAGGGCACCGCGCCGCTCTTCTTTCCCAGGGCATAGCGCGCTCGATCCTCGGAGTTCGGATAGTCGATGAGCAGCGCCTTGTAGAATTTCGTCCGGCCGGGGCCGCGCGCCTCGGTCACGCGATAGCGCCCCTCCGGGGTCGCCTGATCACCCGAGTGCAGCTTCTGCTTCAGGCCCTTGGCGCCCAACTCGGCGTCGAAGCTGGCGATCCGGTTGCCGGCGGCGTACACGTGGAGCTTGCGCTTCAGCTTGTCGATGATCAGGGCGGTCGAACCGTCCGCCTTCGAGCGCGCGATCGTCTCGGCAACCAGGCGCTTCCAGTGCTGGAGGTTCTTGGGCTCGCCGAAGCGCGAATGCAGGGAGTCGAAGCTCGTGTGCACGACCTGGTTGAAGGAGCGCGCCGCGTCGGCTTCCTTGATGGCGCGGTCCCAGGCGCCTTCGCGGGCGAAGTGCTGGGCGAGCTCCCACTTGAGGCTTGCCTGCTTGGCGGCGGAGATCTCGCGCCTGCCAACCCCGGCCTCGTTCGACTCTTCGTGGGCGCGCCGGACATCCGCCTCGAGCGCCGGAGCGATCTCGAGCCAGTGCTTCTCGCTGGCGTTGTCGCGCGTCCGCAGCTCTGCCGCTGCTGCGCGAGCGGTCGAGAGCACCCGCAACCACGACGCCTCCACGCGGCCGGGAGTCTGCTCCCAGAGAGGGGCGGTGCGCTCGTCGGCGGTGACGACTTCGGCCTGGGCGATCAGGCGGTCGATCTGCCTGGCGGCCGCGGGCATCTCCGGGCGCACGACCGTCACCGCCCTGAAGGCGGCGGCGCGCGCGGCGGTAGCGTCAAACGGACGGGAGGCGGTCTGCGGAATGGCTGCGGGCAAGACGAAGGCGACCGCAAGCGCTATCGCCCCGAAAAGAAACGACCGGCGACGGAAACCCGTCGCCGGTCGTTTGAAGCGAAGACGAAAAGCTATTAGCACTTAATCTTGACTTTGGCGCCCTGGAGGTCGGTGACGAGGGTGTCCACCGAGCTCTTGAGCGAGTCAGCCTGGGCCTTCGCACCGAGGAAGTCCTCGGAGGCGATGGCGCTCTCGATGCTGCCGACCTGCGCGGCGAGGCCGTCGTAGGTGCCCTTCATCAGCTCCATGTCCTTCTTGAAGTCCTTGGGCTGACGCTTGCACTTGCCGAGGTCGGCCATGGCGGTGCTGGCGGCATCAAGCGCGGTCTTGGCGGCGGCGAGCGTCTCGTTGGCCGCGGTCTTGGCGGCTTCCTTGGCGGCGACAGCGGCGTCCTTGGCCTCGGTGATGGCCTGATTCGCAGCCGCGGCCAGCTCCTTCGACTTGGTGTAGGAGCGGAACAGCGCGAACTTGTTCGCCTGCGCCTCGACTTCGGCGTTCAGAGCGTTGACAGCCTGCTGGGCCTTGTTCCAGCCCTCAGCGGCGTACTTCGACGCATCTGCCTCGACGCTCGCGAGCGACGCCTTGACGGCATCGATCTCGACCTGCGGCGGCTTCGCGCAGCCGGTGGCCAAGGTCATGGCGAATACGGCGACTCCCAACAGTGCCAGTTTCGTGTTACGCATGATTTTGAATCCCTCCTGAGTCAAATGCTGAAGTTTTATGTTGCTGTGGGTTTCCTGCGGTTCCAACTTGCGCGTTGGGCAAAGTGATCCCCCCAAAAGGACCTCTCTACTCGCCGCGGACCAGTGAAGGATAGCACAGATAGGGCCGGTTTGGCCGCGATCAGGCTTGCAGGGGGGCCGCCCGCGCCCAGATCTCCCGGGCCCGGGCGGCGACGACTTCGGGCGTGAACGCGAAGTGGCGCGCGAGCTCCTCCGCTGGGGCCGAGGCCCCGAAGCCCTCCATCCCGAGAACCCCGCCATCCAGTCCGACGAAGCGCTCCCAGCCGAGCGGCGAGGCCGCTTCGACGGCCAGCCGGGCACGAATTCCGCCCGGCAGCACCGACTCGCGGTAGCTCTGGGACTGCAGGGCGAAAAGTTCCCACGATGGCATCGAAACCAGACGAACGCGCCGACCTTCGCTCTCGAGGATCTTCGCGCCGGCAAGCGCCAGCTCGACCTCGGAGCCGGTGGCGATCAGCAGGATCTCCGCCGCCGCCCCGGGGCTCTCGTAGAGAACGTAGCCGCCGCGCGGCACCCCTTCAGCGGCGCGCTCGGTGCTCTCGGCGAGGACTGTGAGCTTCTGCCGGCTGAGCGCCAGCGCCGTCGGTCCAGAGATCCTTTCGACGGCCACCCGCCAGGCGGCGACGGTCTCGCAGGCGTCGGCGGGACGCAGGGTTACGAGGCCTGGAATGGCCCGCAGGGAGGCCATCTGATCGATCGGCTGATGGGTCGGGCCGTCTTCGCCGAGGAAGATCGAATCGTGGGTGAAAAGGTAGATGACCGGCTGACGCATGAGCGCCGCGAGCCGGATCGACGCCCGCATGTAGTCGGAGAAGATCAGGAAGGTCGCGCCGTACGGGCGGAAGAGTCCGGTGAGCGCGAGGCCCGAGAGGATGGCGCCCATGGCGTGCTCACGCACGCCGAAGCGCATGTTCCGGCCGTCCCGGTGGGCGGCTGAGAAGCTCTGCTCGCCGGCGAGAAGCGTGTTGTTCGACTCGGCGAGGTCGGCCGAGCCGCCGAGCAGCTCGGGCAAGAGCGGCGCGATCGCCTGCAGGACCTTCCCCGAAACGGCGCGCGTGGCGACCGCTTTGTCGGCGGAGGTGAAGCGTGGCAGGGCACTCTCCCAGTCCGCGGGGAGTTCCCGCCCTGCGCGGCGATCGAGTTCGCGCGCCAACTCGGGCGCTTCCGAGGCGAGGCGAAAGCGGCGCTCGTTCCAGGCGCTCGCAGCCACTGCTCCGCGCAAAGCGGCCTCCGTGAACGGAGTGCGCGCCTCCGGCGGGATGAGGAAAGCCGGGTCGACGGGCCACCCGAGCGCTTCCTTGGTGAGCCGCGTCTCCTCGGCGCCGAGCGGCGCGCCGTGGGACTCGGCGCTGTCCTGCTTGTGCGGGCTGCCGAAACCGATATGGGTGCGCACGACGATGAGCGTCGGGCGGGAGGCCTCGGCCTCGGCGACGGCCATTGCCGCGCTGAGTGCGGGGAGATCGTTGCCGTCGGCGACTTCGATCACGTGCCAGCCGTAGGCCGCGAAACGCCGGTCGACCAGCTCGGTGAATGCCAGGTCGGTCGAGCCGTCGATCGAGATGTGGTTCGAGTCGTAGAGCACCTTGAGGCCGCCGAGCCGGAGATGTCCGGCGAGCGACGCCGCTTCGCTGGCGATACCTTCCATGAGGTCGCCGTCAGAAGCGATGACCCAGGTGCGATAGTCGAAGAGCGGGGCCCCGCCTTCACGAAAGCGCGCCCCGAGCTGCTCGCGCGCGATCGCCATGCCGACCGCCGTGGCGAGCCCCTGGCCGAGCGGGCCGGTGGTCGTCTCGACGCCGTGAGTGTGACCGTATTCGGGATGTCCCGGGGTCTTCGAGTCGAGCTGCCGGAAGCGCTCGAGCTCGGCGAGGGGCAGGTCGTAGCCGGCCAGGTGGAGCAGGGCGTACAGGAGAGCCGAGGCGTGGCCGCAAGAGAGGACGAAGCGGTCGCGATTCGGCCACTGGGGATCGGCCGGGTCGTGGCGCAGGAAGCGGGTCCACAGCAGCCAGGCCATCGGCGCCTGGCCGAGCGGCGCGCCTGGGTGCCCCGACTTCGCCTTCTCGACCATGTCGACGGCGAGAAAACGCAGGGTGTTGATCGAAAGTAGGGCGACGTCGGCGCCGCGCGGATCGTTGCTGTTCATGAGGTGAGAAGTCTAATGTAAGATCCGCGGGCCAAGTCTGGTGTGCGGAGAGATGGCCGAGTGGCTTAAGGCAACGGTTTGCTAAACCGTCATACGGGGTAAACCCGTATCGGGGGTTCGAATCCCCCTCTCTCCGCCAATTCTCCGAGCTCCGCCCGCGTCCGCTCCGCTCGCTTCGAGAGCCGAGGACGAGCGGGCTCCTTGACACTGAAATGAGTCCGGCCGTGACCCTCTCCGCTCCGCCTTCGGCAGCTCCCCGCGTTCGCTTCGCCCCTTCACCCACCGGCTACCTGCATATCGGCGGCGTCCGGACAGCACTCTTCAACTGGCTCTTCGCGCGCCGCCACGGCGGTCAGTTCATCCTGCGGGTCGACGACACCGACACGCAGAGGAACCTCGCCGACGCCCTGGCACCGATCCTCGAAGGATTCCGCTGGCTTGGGATCGACTGGGACGAAGGCGCCGAAGTCGGTGGGCCTCACGCCCCCTACTTCCAGTCCCAGCGCCTGGAGATCTACAAGCAGGCGGTCGAGAAGCTCCTCGCGGCCGGCGTCGCCTACCGCGATTACGCGCGCCCCGAGGAGATCCAGAGCGAGCGCACCGAGGCCGAAGCCGTGAAGCGCCCGTACGTCGCGAGCCGCCGCTGGGCAGCCTTCACCGAAGAGGATCGCGCGCCATTCGAGGCCGAGGGCCGGACATCCGCGGTGCGGCTGAAGATGCCGCGCGAAGGAGTCTGCCGAATCGAGGACCTGGTGCGCGGCACGGTCGAGAGCGAGTGGTCTGCCGAGGCCGACCACGTCATCCAGCGCGCCGACGGCACCTGCCTCTACCACCTGGCAAGCGTCGTCGACGACGTCGAGATGGCGATCACCCACGTGATCCGCGCCGAAGAGCACCTCCCCAACACGCCGCGCCAGATCTTCATCTTCCAGGGGCTCGGAGCAGTGCTGCCGCAGTTCGCGCATCTGCCGGTGGTCGCCGAGCCCGGGAGCCGCGTCAAGCTGTCGAAGCGCAAACTCGACAAGTACCTGAAGAACCCAGAGTTCGCCGAGCTCTACCAGCACGGCCGGCGGATCGCCGACCGCCTGAAGCTCGAGGTCTCCCCGGAGACCTTCAACCCGGT